>NZ_JBEZGJ010000014.1:0-73929 GCF_040649965.1 Micromonospora sp. NPDC048843 | reverse complement strand
GCGCCCCCAGCCAGCTGGCTGGGGGCGCTTCCGCGTGTGAGAGGGGAATCAGGACTGGTAGCCCGCCGAGCGGTACTCGTACTCCCGGTCGTCGTCGCGGTCCCCGTGGTCGCGGCTGAAGTCCCAGCCTCCGGCCGCCTCGCGACCGGGCCGACCACCCACAGCGAAACCGCCGATCTCCTGGCCGCGGCGCCAGCCACGGAAGTAGCCTGTCGTGTTCTCCGCGAGGCTTGCCGCATCACGCACTATCCGCAATGGGCGCTCCTCGCGCAGCGGCGAACCCGGCACCAGGTTGGCCTGCGGCACGCGCTTGGGCAGCCCTGCGTTGGTCTCGGCGCCCACCGCCGGGCGGGCGGCCTGCTCTGCGGCCTGCCAGCCGGTGTCGGCAGTGGTCGACCAGTCCAGGTCGGACTCCTCGGCCTGCCCCACGAACCAGGCCGACTTGGCCTGCGCGAAGATCAGCAGATCGCCGTCGCCCTCGTCGGCGACCGGCGGCGGCCGGTGCTCCATGGGCGGCGGCCGGTGCTCCATCGGCGGTGGCCGGTGCTCGACCGGCGGCGACGGCCGGTGCTCGGCGGCGCGTTCGGTGCGGGCGGCCGCCCGACCGTTGCGAGCGGCCTGCTCGCGGTCGACCAGGCGCAGCGGCGGCGTCTCCAGGTGCTGGTCCACGGGAGGGTTGAGCCCCTCGCGCAGCGCCCGGTCGGCCAGCGGCGGTGGCTCCACCAGCCGCAGCATCGGCGGCTCCGGTGGCAGGTCGTCCGCCAACCACGGCGGGGTGACCCGACCGTCGGCCCGACCCGGGTCGGTGGGGGCGTCGACACCGCGGCTGCCGCCGTACGAGTAGGCCACCGGGTTGTTCGGTGAGCTGTCGGAGGGGTCCTCCGGGTTGTTGACCAGCGGCCAGTTGGCTCGGGAGCCGGGCGGTGCGGTCTCCTGCCCCGGTCGGGGGGTCGGCACCGGAATGCTGAGGTCGGTGGCGCTGAACCCGCCGGTGGGCGGCTCGTCGACAGGGCGTTGCTGGTGGCTCGGCCGGGGCTCGCCGTTGGTCTTGGGGCGGGGCGGAATGACAGTCCGCTGCCGTTCGGCCCGCGCGTTGTTGATCGCGGCAGTGGTCAGCGTCGGCCGGAACGGCTCACCGGCCTCGGCTGGCGGCACCATGCCGCGTTGCGTCGGCGCGATCGGGGTGATCCCGGGCGGCGGAGGCGGCGGCGAGGAGACGGGCCGGTTGGTCGGGCCGTCGATCCGGCTCGGAAGCGGCTCGCTACGACTGGGCAGCGTGGACGCCGGCGGACCAGCCATCGCCGCCGGAGTCATCGGCGCGGGGGCGACCGGCGGCGGCGTGACCGGCGCGGGGGCGACCGGCGGTGGCCCGAGCGGGCGGGGCGACGCCAACGGCGCGTTACCGGGGACCGGCTCGGGACGGCTGCGCCGCCCGACAGCGGGTGCCGGGTCGGCGGCTGGCGGGTTGGGGCGGACCGACCGCAACCCGGCGTTGGTGCCGGCGAGGCCGGTCATCCCGGCGTTGGCGCCGGCCAGGCCGGTCAACTCGCCGACGGACTCGCCACGGCGGGCCGCGGCCCGGCGGCCGGGTGCCTGAACGGGCGTGGTGACCCGTGAGCTGAGCGCGCTGACCAGCGCCTCACACCCGGCGTCGCAGGCCCGTACGGAGGCGACGGCCTGGCGGACCGTCTCGGCCACCGCGGACGTGAGCGCCCGGTTGACCGCGGCACGTCGGGGTGTCTCGGAGATGGCGACCCGCAGGGCGGTGACCGCCTCGTTGATCTCTTCGGCGTCGGCGACCCCGTCCGCGGCGAGGTGTGCGGCGATGGCATCCGCCGCGACCGACACCTCGCGACCCCGGGCCACGGTGCCGCCGAGCATGCCCGGCTCGGGCAGCGCGTCCAGCACGGCCAGGGAGACCGGCTCGGCCGGGTCCGGGTATGCGCGCAGGGCCGCCGGGTAGAGCTCACGCAGAACTTCACGCAGCGCCACGGCGGCGGAGTGTCGGCCACTGGCCAGCGCGGCGTGCGCGGAGAGCACCTGCTTGTAACCGGCGAGGTCCCGGGGTGCCGGCAGGGTGACGGCGGAGAGCGCCCCCGCCTGCAACGCGCGGGCGAGGCCGACCGCTTGTCGTTCGGCCGGAGGCGACTGCATCTCCTCAAGGGAGTCGTCGTCGGCGAACCGCTCGGCGAAGTCGTCCACCGAGTCGTCGTCGGCGATCGCCAGGGGTCGCCCCGCCGCGCTCAGCAGCGAGGTGACCGTGTGGTCGTCGCTGTCGGCGGCGATGGCCGCACCGCTCGGCCCGCCCGACCGCTCCACGAGCAGCGCGACGAGCTGGGCGTAGCCAGCGGCGTCATCGCTGATCTCGCAGACATGCAGCAGACGGCCTGCGTCGTCGACCACAGCGGACGTCAGCGTCGAACCGGCGGAGGCCGGTCGGTCAGCCGGATCCGCCGAGGCCAGACCGCAGTAAACGCGCACGAGCGCCACGGCGTCGTCCTCCTCCCGGGACAGGTCTTCCTCTGCCAGCAACTGATGCTCCCCGGTACGGGTCAGTCGCGCCAGTCCACCACCGCAGAGATCTTGCCGACAATGGTGCGCCAACCCAAACTTGCGGTCTGCGCCCCGATCTTCTTCAGCCGTCGCCGAGCCATGAACGCGCCGATTCCACCGTTGGCGGTGCCACGCAGCGCCTCGTCCAGGTCGTCGAGGCTGGAGCCGGCGGAGAGCATGTCGAGTACCGCAGGCAGCCGCAATGCGTACGAGAGGTCACGCGCGGCCTCGCCCGCCTCGATCAGCAGGGTCGAATCCCACGTGTCGTGCCCGCCGCGCAGGTTCTCCACGACCAGGTCGAGCTCGTAGGTGTCCTCGTCGAGCGGAGCGATATCTGCCGGCTCCACCCGTTCGGACAATTCATTCCAGCTGTCCAGTTGGGACAGATCGTTTGGCGCACCGGATCGGATGAAACTGACAAGCGACTCGGGGGTCTTGAACAGCAGCAGCTTGCCTCGGTTGCTGAGGAAGACCGGCACCTCCTCGTCGTCCGCCTCGTCCGTGACGGCCTCGTCCGACTCGTCGTCGGTCTCGGTGTCGGTGGCGGCGCCGTCCCGGCGGTGCTTCGACTCGTCGTCCTCGTCGGCGAACTCCTGGGCCAGCTCCTCGTCGAGGATGACGACGGTCTCGTCGTCCTCTTCCTCCTCGATCGCCTGGCGGCGCGCGAGGAACGGGTCGTCCTGGTCGCGCTCGGTCACGTCGGTCGGAGTCAGCGAGCTGGCCGGTCGGTAGGCCCGGAGCGTGAAGCCGGTGCCGGCGGGCAGGGCGATCTCCACTGGGTCGATGCGCAGCTCGTCCCAGAGTGAGCGGTCGGTCGACACCGATGGGCGCTCGGTCTCGTCTGGCTCGGCCGCGCCGGTGGTGTCGTCGAGCTCGGGCTCGTCGGCGTCGGGCCGTTGGGGCGACTGGCGGGCCACGCTGACCTCCGTGTGCTTCGGGTTGCCCACCCACCGGGGTCTCTGACCGGCGAGTGACTCTGGGCACATACCCTAGTCGGCAGCCCTGGGTGACCGATGCCCGCACCCCGGTGGCCGGTTGGCGCACGGGTCCGACCTGCTGGTCGTCACCGCTGGCGAAGCGGCGGTTCGACAAGTAGCGTAGCTACGCATGAAGGCCCAGGAACTGCACGGCCATCTCGACGCTCTGCTGCTCGCCGTGCTCGAACAGGGCGCGCTGCACGGCTACGCGATCATCGAGGCGTTGCGCGCCCGCAGTGACGGCAGTCTGGATCTGCCCACCGGCACCATCTATCCGGCGCTCCGTCGCCTGGAACGCGCCGGCCACGTGGCGAGCACCTGGAGCACTGTCAGCGGCCGGGAACGGCGGACGTACCAGCTCACCGACTCCGGCCGGCGGGCGTTGGCCGGGGAGCGGGCCGGCTGGCGCGAGTTCCAACTGACAGTCGGCCGGTTCCTCGATCCCGGCAGCCCGCCCACCCCGGCCTGACCCGCTCGGATCCGCCGCCGATCAGCGGGTGGCGGCCAGCAGCCAGCCGCGAGCCGCGCGGGTGAGCGAGAAGTAGGCGCCGCCCACCAACACCGCGCCGATGATCATCGGTGGCCAGTGCGCCGCCGCGTCCCAGAGGTTGAGCGACCAGGTGAAGAGGGCGCTGCCGGCCACTATGCCGAGGATCAGGACGCCGGTCAGGCCGGCGCCCACGGCACGCTGGGCCAGAGCCAGGCCCGGCCGGGGCGCCCGCGCGGTCGCCCAGACCACCAGCAGACCGGCCACCGAGAGCGCCAGCGCGCTCATCCAGATCCAGTCGACCGAGTTGGAGAGCAGCAGATAGCCGGCCGGGGGACGTGGGCCGCCACTCCAGCTCGACCCCCGCCAGGTCAGATCACCGGCGACCACCCCCACCCCGGCGATCGCCAGCATCCGCAGGGAGAGCCCACGCAGGGCGCCCACCGCCAGCTCGGCCTGCCAGGACGGGAGCACCTGCGCCGGTGAGCCGAACTCCACCACCGCCCGACGCTGCGCCTCGGTGGGTGGCACCCCGCTCTCGCGGTACGCCTCGACGGCGTCCAGCAACCCGTGCCGGGCCTCGGTCAGTAGGTCGGTCTTGAGCCGCGCCGGCCCCTGCAACCGAGCGGCCAGCTCCCGCAGGTGCTCGTCGACCATCACGTCCTCACCGCGCCCCATGGCACCACACTGCCACGGACTCCCGCCGGTCGACGTCCGGGAGAACCCTGGTCCGCCCCCGGAGTCGGGTCAGGGGGCGAGCGCCAGGTAACCCCGTTCGGCAGCGGCCTGGAGCAGCCACTGGTCCCGGTACCAGCCCGCGGCCGCCACCAACTCGGCGTGCCGCCCGCGCTGGGTCACCCGACCGCCGTCGAGGACCACTATCTCGTCCAGGTCGGCCAGCCCGCTGAGCCGGTGGCTGATCAGCAGCACCGAGTGCCCGACGGGGGTGGCGGCGAGGGCGGACGCGAGCACCGCGTCCGCGGCGGTCGGGTCCAGACCTTCGGTGGGCTCGTCGAGCACCAGGACCGGCGGCGCGGCGAGCAGGGCCCGGGCGAGCGCCAGTCGCTGCCGCTGCCCGCCGGAGAGCTGCCCGCCCTCCTCGCCGACAAGCGTGTCCCAGCCCGCCGGCTGCGCGTGGACCCAGTCCAGCAGGCCGGCGGCGGCGGTGGCCGCGGTCAGCTCGTCCTCGCCCGCTCCGGCCCGCCCGAGCAGCAGGTTCTCCCGCACCGTGGCATGGAAGACGTACGCCTCGGCCAGCAGCCCGCCGACCGCGCGCGGCAGCGCCTCCTCGGCGTACGCCGAGAGGTCGTGACCGTCGAGGGTGACCCGGCCGGAGGCGGGCCGGACGGTGCCGGTCAGCACGGCGGCCAGTGTGCTCTTGCCGGCGCCGCTCGGGCCGACGACAGCGATCCGGCGTCCCGCCGGCAGGTCCAGGCTGACCCCGTCCAGGGCGGGTGCCGCACCGGCCCGGTACCGCACTGTCACGTCGTCGAAGCGCAGCTTGTGCGGGCCGGTCAGGTCCGTTGGACCGGTCGTCGGCGGCGCGGTCGGCGGGTCGGTGTCGAGCAGGTCGGCCACCCGGGTCAGGCCGGGCCGGAGCTGCGTCCACTGCCGGGCCGCGGCGACCAACGCCAGCGTCACCTCGACGGCGGCCAGTGTGCCGACGGCGAGGACGCCCACCAGCACGCCCGACACGTCGGCGGCGAGCGCCACCAGTACCACCGCTGCCGCGGTCGCGCCGGCGGCCAGCACGCCGGCCGCGTCCACAGCGAACCCGGTGGCGGCCAGCCGACGTTCCAGCCGGGCCAGCCGGTGGGCGCGCTGCTCGGCGGCGCGCAGCGTGACGTCGGTCGCCCCGAACGCGGCCAGGTCGGCCGCGCCGTGCGTGAGGTCGATCGCGTCGGTGGCCAGCGCACCCCGCAGGGGGGCCACCTCGGCCGCGCTGCGGCGGGTGACAGCGGTGGCCAACGCGGGCAGCGCCACCCCGGCGACCAGCAGCCCGACGGCGAGCGCGCCGGCGGCCGGTGGTGAGATCAGCGCCGCCACGGCGACCGCCGACACGCCGACCACTGCCGCCGCCGCGGCGGGCACCAGCACCCGCAGCAACAGGTCCTGGACGGCCTCCACGTCGGAGACCAGTCGGCTCAGCACGTCACCCGAGCGGTGCGCCGTGCCACGGCGGGCCGCCAGGGTGGCGAAGACCCGGGCTCGGACGTCGGTGATCATGCGGAGGACCGCGTCGTGCCCGGCGAGCCGTTCGGTGTAGCGGAACACGCCCCGGCTGATCGCCAGCGCCCGGACCGCGACGATCGCCACTGTGAGGCGGTCCAGCGGAGGCTGACCGGCGGCGCTCATCAGCAGCCAGGTGGCGGTGGCCATCAGGGCCAGGCCGGCGAACTCGGTGGCGGCCGCCAGCAGCCCGGCTCCGACCAGGCGGCCCAGGTACGGCCGGGCCAGTCGCAGCACTGCCCGCTCGGCGGCGGCCCGCCCGGCCGGTGCCGCTGGCCCGTGTTCGGCGGTCATCGCGCGGCCTTCCCGGTCGGTTCGGGCGTCAACTCGGTGACCCGGCCGTCCTCGATGCGCAGGATCCGGTCGGCGTCGGCCAGCAACGCCGGTCGGTGCGCGACCAGCAGCGCCGTCCGGCCGGCGACCAGGCGACGGGTGGCGTCGAGCACCACCGCCTCGGCCGCCGTGTCGAGTCGGGCTGTGGGTTCGTCGAGCAGCACCACCGGGGCGGCGCGCAGGAACGCCCGGGCCAGCGCCACCCGCTGCCGCTGCCCACTGGACAGCCCGTGACCGCGCTCACCGAGCACGGTGTCCAGGCCGTCGGGCAGGCCGGCCACCACGTCGTCCAGGGCGGCATCGTGCACAGCGGCGGTGAGGACGTCGGCCGGGGTGTCCGGCGCGCCGAGGCGGATGTTGTCGGCCAGCGAGGCGGCGAAGAGGTGGGCCCGCTGCGGCACCCAGGCGAGCTGCCGACGCCAGGCGTCCGGGTCGGCGGTGGCGAGGTCGACCCCGTCCACCGTGATCCGGCCGCTGGTCGGCACCACGAAACCCAGCAGCAGGCCGAGCAGCGTGCTCTTGCCGGCGCCACTGGGACCGATGATGGCGATCCGTTCGCCGGGCCGGATGGTCAGCGTGACGTCGCGCAGCGCTGTGGTCCGCTCGTACGCCACTGTCACCCCCTCGAACCGGATCTCGGCCCGAGCGTTGGGGACGGAGGCGCCCTCGGTGGCCCGTGGCGCGGTGGGTGCGGCGGAGACTGTCAACGCCTCGTCCAGCGCGGCCAGCCCCTCCATGCTGGCGTGGAAGCGGCTACCGGCGGCCCGCAACGGCAGGTACGCCTCCGGGGTCAGCAGCAGCACCAGCAGCGCGGTCTGCAGGGCCAGCCCGCCGCCGAGCAGGCGGATGCCGACCGGCACCGCTACCAGCGCCACCGAGAGGGTGGCGACCAGTTCGAGGACCAGCGCGGAGAGGAACGCGATCCGCAACGTCTTCATTGTGGCGACGCGGTGACCGTCGGCCATCCGGCGTACCACGTCGGTCTGTGCCCGGGCCCGCCCGAACGCGCGCAGCGTGGGCAGCCCGGCGACCATGTCCAGGAAATGCCCGCCGAGCAACGCGAGCCGCCGCCACTGCCGCTCGGTCGCGGCCTGCGCCTGCCAGCCGAGCAGCGCTCCGAAGACCGGGATCAGCGGCAGGGTCAGCGCGATGATCACCGCCGAGCTCCAGTCGGCGAAGACGACCCGCGCCAGCACCGCGAGGGGCACCGTCACGCTGAGCACCAGTTGCGGCAGGTACCCGGTGAAGTACGCGTCCAGCGCGTCCAGTCCACGCCCAGCCAGGGTGGCGATCTCACCGGCCCGCTGCCCGGCCACCCAGCCAGGCCCGTGCCGGCCCACGGCGCCGAGCAGGTCGGCCCGCAGCGTGGCCTTGACCGTGGCGGCGACCCGCGCCGAGACCGTGCCCTGCGCCCAGACCAGTGCCGAGCGGGCGGCGACAGCGATCACGAAGCCGGCCAGCGCCGGTCGATCCAGCCGACCGTCGATCGCGGTGGCCAGCAGCGACGCGAGCGCTGTGGCCTGCGCCACGATCAACCCGGCGGCCAGCACCCCCAGGAGCCCGAGCACGGCAAGATCGCCCCGGGCCGCAGGGACCCGGCGCAGCAGACGCGGGTCGAACGGACGGCGGCTCACCAGTACACCGGTGCCCTACCGTCGGTCCGTCCTCGGAAAACCCACCAGCACATCGCCTGGAAGCCTAGTAGGGCCGGAAGTAGCGGCAGCGCCACCCAGCCCAGCAGCCGCAGTGTCGGTGCGCTGGCGGCTGCGTCGGCCACCCGCAGCGAGGCGTCCGGATCGGTCGTGGACACCAACACGTAGGGCCAGAGAGCGGCTCCGACCAGCAGCACCGGCAGCGCCAGGGCCGCGCCGGTGGCGACCAGAGCCCACCCTGGCCGCCGCCGAGCCAGCGCCGCGCGGGCAGCCAGCAGCACCGCGACGAGCAGCACCGGCAGGAGTACGGCCACCGCCGGCCGCTGCACTGCGTCGCGTACCCGGGCGGAGAGCAGGCCCACGACGGTGGCCACTGCGACAGCGGTGAGCGCCACCGGCACCAGCCGGCGGGCCGTGCGACCGACCACGGCGGCGGCCTCGGCCGGCAGTCGTAGGGTGAGGAATGTCGCCCCGTGCACCGCGACCACTGTGACCATGGCCAGCCCGGCGGCGGCCGCGAACGGGGTGGCCAGGTGCGTCACCCCGGCGACGTGCCCGTCGGCCTGGAGGGGTACGCCCTGCAACAGCGCGGCGAGCAGCACACCCCAGCCCAGCGCGGCGAGGGCGCTGCCGATCACCACGACGCGGTCCCAGCGGGCGCGGATCCGCTCGTCACTGGGCCGGCTGCGCAGTTGCACCCCGGCGGTGACCAGGATGACGCCGACCAGGGCACCGGCGACGGCCGGATAGCAGCCGGCGAGCAACTCGCCCTCCAGGAGGGGGAACGCGCCGAAGAGAATGCCCACGGCCGCCACCAGCCAGACCTCGTTGCCGAGGAAGAACGGGCCGAGCGCGGTGAGCGCCTCCCGCCGCCCGGCCGGACCGACGCCGCGGGCGAGCAGCAGCCCGACGCCGTAGTCGTAGCCGGCGAGCACCAGGTAGCTGGCGAAGAAGAGGCCGAGCAGGGCGTACCAGGCGAGGTCCACTGTCTACTCCTCAGAGGAGGGCGGGTTCGGGGTGGGCCGGCTCGCTGGGCGGCGCCGGTGGCCGACCGAGCGCCGGGTCGGCCGCGCCACGCCTGGCGTGCCGGGCGAGCAGCACCCAGTTGGTGACGGCGAGGGTGCCCAGCAGCAGGCTGAACCCGATCAGCGAGGTGAGCATCAGCGGTGCGCTGACCGGGGAGACGGCCTGCTCGGTGGGGAGCAGCCCGTACGCCACCCAGGGTTGACGGCCGACCTCCCGGGAGATCCAGCCGAGGATCACCGCGATGAACGGCAGCGGCAGTCCGAGCAGGATCAGCCAGAGCGGGAAGCGCAGTCGGATGACCCAGTCCCGGAAGAGCAGGGGTAGCAGCAGCCAGACGCAGCCGAGGGTGAAGCCGATCAGGATCATGAAGCCCAACCCGACGCTGGCCAGCACCGGTGGGGTGTAGTCGCCGGGGCCGAACCGCGTGGTCCAGTCGGCGATCAGCGCCTGGGCCTCCGGGCCGTTGCCGCCGAACTTGGTCGGCTGCACCGAGCCCACCGGGCCGAACTGGGCGAAACCGAAGCCCTGCACCATCGTGATGGCCAGTGCCGCGGTGACCAGGCCGATCCGCAGCGAGGTGCGGAAGAGCGCGAAGTCAGGGGTACGCCGGATCAGGTGCCCGGCGCTGACCGCCGCCATCAGCATCCCGCCGACCAGCAGCGCCGCCGAGACCACGTGCCCGAAGGCCATGCCGAGGCTGGGATTGGTGAGCAGCGCGCCGAAGTCGGTGAGGTGGGCGATCCCGTCGCGGACCTCGTAGCCGACCGGATTCTGGAGCCAGGAGTTGGCCACCATGATCCAGAACGCCGAGGCGTACGCGGTGATCGCCACGCCCCAGAGCAGCGCGAGGTGGACGCGCTTGCCGAGCCGGTGCCAGCCGAAGATCCACATCCCGAGGAACGTGGACTCCAGGAAGAACGCCACAAGCGTCTCGATGGCCAGCGGCGCGCCGAAGACGTTGCCGACGTAGCGCGACAGGCCACTCCAGTTCAGCCCGAACTGGAACTCCATCACGATGCCGGTGGCGATGCCGAGGACGTAGTTGATCACGTAGAGCTGGCCCCAGTAGCGGGTCAGCCGTTCCCACTTCGGGTTGCCGGTGAGCACCCACGCGGTCTGCATGCCGACCAGCAGGGTGACCAGTCCGAGCGTGACCACCACGAACAGGAAGTGGATCGAGGTGGTGGTGGCGAACTGCAGGCGGGCGAGGAGCAGGGTGTCCATGACCAGCCCTCCATAGCGTTGGCTCCCTTGTCGTAGCCACCCTACACGTAGCTAGCCTACATAAAAACTCTACTACGCCTTGTAGTAGACAATACTACGACGATGCGTAGTAGCTGCGTTTGCTGGGTGGTGCGGCGAGGCAACGCCGGGCGAGGGGGCGGCCTATGCCGCTTCGCCGCCTTTGCTCTGCTTCAACCCACGCAACGGTTCTGCCGCGAAGGTGGTGCGTGGGTTGAAGCAGAGCAAAGGGGGACTCGAACACCTGCCTGTCCGGCCGGCGACACGCCGTCACCCGGTCAGTGGCGTGGGGCGGGGTTGGCGCGTCAGCTCAGGAAGAGGGTGACCGGGAGGGCGACCAGTGTGGTGGCAACCGCGAGGGCGGTGGCACCGAGAACCCGCGGCGGCCGGTCGCTGACCAGCAGGCGCTGCACCCGTACGTCGAGATCCCGGTCGCCCATGCCGAGCGCGCCGGCCGGGGTGATCCGGTGCCCGGCGGCGGCGAACCGGCGCAGAGCCCCTGCCAGCGGGGCCTCGGCGTGCAGCTCACGGGCCTTGTCGTCGGCGCGCATCTCGACCAGCAGGGCGACCCGCTCGTGCGCGTCGCGCACCCAGCCGAACCACGGCAGCGCCCGGCACAAGGCGGTGAACGGCAGCAGCACCAGGTCGTGCCGCTCGTGGGCGTGCGCACGCTCGTGGCTGAGCACCGCGGCCAGCTCGGCCCGGTCCAACAGGCTCAGGGTGCCGGCGCTGACCACCACCTGCGGCTTCACGCCCGGCAGGCAGTACGCGGCGGCGCTCGGATGATCCAACACCAGCGCGCCCGGCGCGGCCGGGTCGTTCCGGGCGACGAGGGAGAGCAGGTCCCGGTGGCGACGCTGGGCGCGTACGGTGCCATGGATGCTGCGCACCGTCGTCGTGACCAGCACCGCCCCGATGCCGAAGCCCACGCCGACGCCGGCCAGGTGGAACGTGCCCACCCCGATCGGCAGGGCGCCGTGGGCGAGGTCGTTGGCCAGGGCGAGCAGTGCGCTGCCGGTCGGCCGGTCGTACGCGCTCAACCCGAGCGCCATCGGCAGGCCCATCGCCGAGAGGCCCAACGCCAGCCCGACGGCCTGCCAGCAGATGATCGCCACCCGGGGGCTGCGCCACGTCCAGGTGGAGCGGGCCAACACCTGGGCAGTCAGATAGCAGGCCAGCATCGTGGCGGCGAAGTGCACGGCGTAGGCCATGGCGCGCGCCCTACCGCTCCGCTGCCTCGCCGGCGGGTCGTCGGCCCGCCGGCCCGTCCACCCGGTCGGTCAGGGCATCGGCCGCGCCCGCGTCGCCACCGGTGGAGCCAGGCCCGGTCAGGCCGGCCTCGCTGCCCAGGGCCGCTCGCAGCACCTCGGCCTCGGTGCCGGTCACCGAGCGGGCGAAACGCACCAGCGCGGCGTCCCGGCTGCCACCCAGGTCGAGGGCGTCGAGCATGAGTTGAGCGATGTGCGCCTCGCGGCTGGCCGCTGGGCGGTACCGCCAGGCTCGACCCTCTCGCTCCCGTTGCACCATGCCCTTGCCGGCGAGCCGGTCCAGCACTGTCATCACAGTGGTGTACGCCAGCTCACGGCCATCGAGCGCGTCGGCCACCTCGCGCACGGTCACCCCGTCCGACGTGCCGGGAACCACGTCCCACAGCACGTCCATCACCGCACGCTCAAGATCGCCCAACCGAGTCACGGACCAATCCTACCCCCGGTAGTAGACCCCCCACCCACCCAGCCGTCCCAACCCGGACCCACCCCCGATTGGCGCAAGATCCGGACAAGAACAGGGTTGTTGCTGCCGCACGGACGCGTGAGGCAGCAACAACCCTGACGTTGCGCAGATCTTGATGACCCACCCCGAGGCAGAACCAGTGAAGTGACCCGACCGACGGACCCGGTCCACGTCAGGTTTTCCGGGGGAGCCCCGCCCGCGCAGGGATCAAGCCTGACCGCCCGGAGCGGGCGGGGCTCCACCGGAAAACCCCAAAGGCAGGGAGCGATCACACCCCCTTGGGGTGCCACACCGTCTTCGTCTCCAACAGCGCGGTCATCGGAGCCACCCCCGGGTCGCCGGTCCAGTCGTGGTCGGCCGGGGCCGGTCGGAGCACCCGCTTGAGGTTCTCCGCCGCCTTGACCTCCAGATCGGTGGCGAGCGCGGTGTCGGTGACCCCGGTCAGGTCGATCGCGTTGACGTCCATGTGCGCGGCCAGCGTCGGCGCGGTCTCGGTGATCGCGCCGGTGAGGATGTTGACCACACCGCCGGGCAGGTCGGAGGTGGCCAGCACCTCGGCCAGCGTCACCGCCGCCAGCGGCTCGCTCGGGGACGCCGCCACCACCACTGTGTTGCCGGTGACGATCGCCGGAGCGATCACGCTGACCAGGCCGAGCAGCGCCGGACGCTCCGGGGCGACCACAGCGACCACGCCGGTCGGCTCGGGCGCGGAGATGTTGAAGTACGGGCCGGCGACCGGGTTGGCGCCGCCGTACACCTGGGCCAGCTTGTCGGCCCACCCGGCGTACCAGACCCAGCGGTCGACAGCGGCGTCCACCTCGTCGCCGGGGATGCCCAGGGCGACGAACTGTTCGCGGCGGCCCTCCAGCATCTCGGCGGCCCGGTAGAGGATCTGACCCCGGTTGTACGCTGTCGCGCCTGCCCAGCCCTTGACGGCGGCGCGGGCGGCGACCACCGCGTCCCGGGCGTCCTTGCGGGAGGCCAGTGACACATTCGAGGACTGCACGAGATACGACCGTCCCGACTCGCTGCGCGGGAACTTCCCGCCGATGAAGAGCTTGTACGTCTTGCGTACCGCGACCCGCTCAGACATTGAGGTAGCCCTCCAGCCCGTGCCGGCCGCCCTCGCGACCGTAGCCCGACTCCTTGTACCCACCGAACGGCGAGGTGGGGTCGAACTTGTTGAAGGTGTTGGCCCAGACCACGCCGGCGCGCAGCCGATCGGCCATCCACAGGATCCGGGAACCCTTGTCGGTCCAGATCCCGGCCGACAACCCGTACGGCGTGTTGTTGGCCTTCTCCACGGCCTCGGCCGGGGTGCGGAAGGTGAGCACCGACAGCACCGGGCCGAAGATCTCCTCGCGGGCGATCCGGTGTGCCTGGGTGACGCCGGTGAAGATGGTCGGCGCGAACCAGAAGCCCCGGTCGGGCAGGTCGCACGGCGGTGACCAGCGCTCGGCGCCCTCGGCCGAGCCGGCGTCGGACAGTTCGCGGATCCGCTCCAGCTGGGCGGCCGAGTTGATCGCGCCGACGTCGGTGTTCTTGTCCAACGGGTCGCCGACCCGCAGCTGAGCCATCCGTCGCTTCAGCGACTCCAGCACCCGGTCGGCCACGTTCTCCTGAACCAGGAGTCGGGAGCCGGCGCAGCAGACGTGCCCCTGGTTGAAGAAGATGCCGTTCACGATGCCCTCGACGGCCTGGTCGATCGGTGCGTCGTCGAAGACGATGTTGGCGGCCTTGCCGCCCAGTTCCAAGGTGAGTTTCTTGCTGGTGCCGGCGACCGACCGGGCGATGGCCCGGCCCACGTCGGTGGAGCCGGTGAAGGCGACCTTGTCCACGCCGGGGTGCTCGACCAGCGCGCGGCCGGTGTCGCCGGCGCCGGTGAGGATGTTGACCACACCGGCCGGCAGTTCGGCCTGCTGGCAGATCTCGGCGAAGAGCAGCGCGGTCAGCGGGGTGGTCTCGGCCGGCTTCAGCACGACGGTGTTGCCCGCGGCGAGCGCCGGGGCGATCTTCCAGGCCAGCATGAGCAGCGGGAAGTTCCACGGGATGACCTGCGCGGCCACGCCGATGGGCCGCGGGTTCGCGCCGAACCCGGCGTGCTCCAGCTTGTCGGCCCAGCCCGCGTAGTAGAAGAAGTGCGCGGCGACCAGCGGCAGGTCGACGTCGCGGGACTCGCGGATCGGCTTGCCGTTGTCCAGCGACTCCAGGACGGCCAGCTCGCGGGAGCGCTCCTGGATGAGCCGGGCGATCCGGTACAGGTACTTCGCCCGGTCCCGGCCCGACATCGGGCCCCAGACCTTGTCGTACGCCTTGCGGGCGGCCCGCACCGCGCGTTCCACGTCCTGGGGGCCGGCCTCGGCGACCTCGGCCAGCACCTCCTCGGAGGCGGGATTGATCGACTTGAAGCTGTCACCGTCGGTCGGGTCGACGAACGTGCCGTCGATGAACAGCCCGTACGAGGGTTTGAGGTCCACCACCGAACGGGACTCGGGGGCGGGGGCGTATTCGAACATCGGCTATCAGTCCAGGGTGAAGTAGTCGGGACCGGAGTAGGTGCCGGTCGTCAGCTTGGTGCGCTGCATCAGCAGGTCGTTGAGCAGGCTGGACGCGCCGAAGCGGAACCAGTCCGGGTCGAGCCAGTCCGGGCCGACGGTCTCGTTGACCATCACCAGGTACTTGATCGCGTCCTTGGTGGTCTTGATGCCACCGGCGGGCTTCACGCCCACCTGCCGCCCGGTCGCCTCGCGGAAGTCGCGGACCGCTTCCAGCATCACCAGGCTCACCGGCATCGTCGCCGCGATCGGGACCTTGCCGGTGGAGGTCTTGATGAAGTCGCCGCCGGCCAGCATGGCCAGCCAGGAGGCCCGCCGGACGTTGTCGTAGGTGGCCAGCTCGCCGGTCTCCAGGATGACCTTGAGGTGGGCGTCCCCGGAGGCTTCCTTGGTGGCCACGATCTCGTCGTAGACCTCCTTGTACCGCCCGGACAGGAACGCGCCCCGGTTGATCACCATGTCGATCTCGTCGGCGCCGGCCGCGACGGCGGCCCGGGTGTCGGCCAGCTTGATCTCCAGCGGCGCCTGACCCGACGGGAACGCGGTCGCCACGCTGGCCAGGTGCACGCCCGATCCGCGCAACACCTCGGCCACGTACGGAACCATCGCCGGGTAGACGCAGACCGCGCCGACGTGCGGGCAGGACGGGTCGGCCGGGTCCGGACGAATGGCCTTCGCGGCGAGCGCGCGCACCTTGCCCGGGGTGTCCGCCCCTTCCAGGGTGGTCAGGTCGACCATCCGGATCGCCAGGTCGATCGCCTGTGCCTTGGCGGTGGTCTTGATGGAGCGGGTGCCGAGCTGTGCCGCCCGCTGCTCCGCGCCGACCTGGTCCACGCCGGGCAGGCCGTGCAGGAAGGTCCGCAGAGCGGTCTCGGATCGTCCCAGCTCGGAGAGCTCCGACCGGGCCGACGTCGTTGTCGCCGTCATGCCGAGAAGTCTACGCACGAGACCGCCGAGTGATCTTGCTCACGACTGCTCGACGACGTGCCGACGTGAGCGGCGTCCCTGGTCCGACCGCACCCGCACCGCCACGCGGTACGGACCGGTAGGTTGAGCGATCGTGGACGTACACGTCATTGACCACCCCCTGGCCCAGTCTCGACTGACCGCCATGCGGGACGCGCGCACCGATTCCTCGACGTTCCGGGCGGCGCTGCACGAACTGACCACCATGCTGGTGTACGAGGCGGCCCGCACCTTCCCCGTCGAGCGGTACCCGGTGCAGACGCCGGTCACCGGCACCGAGGGCACCCGGCTGGCCAACCCGCCGCTGCTGGTCCCGGTGCTGCGCGCCGGCCTGGGCATGGCGGACGCCGCGCTCGGCCTGCTGCCGGAGTCGTCGATGGGCTTCGTGGGCCTGGCCCGCGACGAGGAGACCTACGAGCCACGCGCGTACATGGAGTCGTTGCCCCGCGATCTGGCCGGTCTGCCGGTGCTGGTGCTCGACCCGATGCTGGCCACCGGTGGCTCGCTGGAGCACTCCTGTCGACTGCTGGCCGACCGGGGCTGCACCGACATCACAGTGCTCTGCGTGCTCGCCGCGCCGGTCGGCATCGAGCGGCTGGAACGCTCCGGTCTGCCGTTGCGCCTGGTCACGGCCTCGATCGACGAGGGGCTCAACGACAGCATGTTCATCGTCCCCGGCCTCGGCGACGCCGGCGACCGCCAGTTCGGTGGCATGCCCCGCTTCTGAGGGGATACCCGGTCGGTGCCGGGTCCGGCGGGTCCGTGCGCGCGGTGCGCGGACCCGCTACCGTCTCCGGCCATGACTGGTGTTGCGCTCGCCGAGGAGTTGCTGCTCCTCGCCTACGACGACACGACCGGCAAGGCGACCATGCCACGGATCAGCCTCGACCTCGGCATGGCCGCCGCGGTGCTGGTCGAGCTGGCTCTGGCCGGCCGGATCGCGTACGCCGACGGGTCCCTGACGGTTATCGACCCGACGCCGACCGGCGAGCCGTTCAGCGACGATGTCCTCAGCCGGATCGCCGCCGACACCCCGCACACCCCGGCGTCCTGGGTGCAGCGTCTGCGGCACGGCCTGCGCGACCGGATCCTCGCCGACCTGTGCCGGCAGGGCGTCGTCCGGGACGTCGACGAGACCGAGCTGGGCTTCATCCACGTGCACCGTTACCCGGTCGTGGACACCTCCGTCGAGGCGGAGACCCGCCAGCGGCTGGCCGAGGCGTTGACCGGCGCGGCAGCCCCGGACGAGCGGACCGCCGCGCTGGCCACCCTGGTAGTGGTGCTCCGGATGGAGTCCGCGCTCGGGGTGAGCGGCGAGGCCGCCGCCGACGCCCGCCGCCGGCTGACGGAGATCGCCACCGGCGCCGGGTTCTCCGGCGAGGTGAGCACCGACGACTCGGTGGTCCGCCCGTCGGTTGGCCTGGTCGTCGCCGCCCTGGCCAGGGCCGTCGACCAGGCCCTCGGCCCGCGCCGCTGACCCAGCGCGCCGGTCAGAGCCCCAGAGCTGCGGCGATCTCGCCGCGCAGGGCGGCGACCGCCACCGCCGCCCGGCTGCGGGCCGTCCGGACGTCACCGTCCACTACCGGTTCCACCACCTCGAGGTACGCCTTGAGCTTCGGCTCGGTCCCGGACGGGCGGATCACCACCCGGACCGCAGCGGTCCGCAGGATCACCACGTCCGACTCGGGCAGCAGGTCCCGGACGCTGTCCACCGGCTGCCCGAGCAGTGTGGCCGGGATGGCCGCCCGGATCCGGGCCATCGCGTCGGCGATGACCCGCAGGTCGTCCACCCGGGCGGAGAGCTGGTCGGTGTGGTGCACGCCGAACTCGGCGGCCAGCTCGTCCAGCCGGTCGGTCAGCGTACGACCCTGCGTCTTCAGGCCGGCGGCCAACTCGGCCACTGTCAGCGCGGCGGTGATGCCGTCCTTGTCCCGGACGTGTTCCGGGGCGACGCAGTAGCCGAGCGCCTCCTCGTAGCCGAAGACCAGCGGCGCGCTTCCGCCGCCGGCCCGCACGATCCACTTGAACCCGGTCAGCGTCTCGTCGTAGGACAGCCCCCGGGCCGCGCACATCGCCCGCAGCAGTGACGACGACACGATAGTGGTGGCGTAGAGCCCGGTCACCCCCCGGCGCATCAGGTGATCGGCGAGCAGGACGCCCACCTCGTCGCCGCGCAGCATCCGCCAGCCGTCGCTGTCGTCCCTAACGACCACCGCACAACGGTCGGCGTCCGGGTCGTTGGCGATGGCGAGGTCCGCGCCGGTGGAGTCGGCCAGGGCGATCAGCCGGTCCACAGCACCCGGCTCCTCCGGGTTGGGGAACGACACGGTGGGGAACGCCGGATCCGGCTCGGCCTGGTCGGGCACCACCCCGGGGGTCGGAAAGCCCGCGCGGGCGAAGGCGGCGGTGAGCACCGCCGCGCCCACCCCGTGCAGCGGGGTGTACGCCACAGTCAGGTCCCGTGGCCCGTCCGGGTCGATCACCGCGGTGGCCCGTTCGACGTACGAGGCGACCAGGTCGTCGCCGAGCACCAGACCGGGCTCGCCCAACGGCACCTGGGCCAGCGGCCCGACCGATCGGATGGCCGCCTCGATACCGGCGTCGGCTGGGGGCACGATCTGCGCGCCGGCGCCCAACTCGCCGCCCAGCTCCGCGCCGAGGTAGACCTTGTAGCCGTTGTCCTGCGGCGGGTTGTGGCTGGCCGTGACCATCACTCCGGCGACACCGCCGAGGTGCCGCACGGCGTACGCCAGCACCGGGGTGGGCAGCGGGCTGGGCAGCAGCAGCGCCGGGCGGCCAGCGCCGGTGGCCACCTGGGCGGTGCGCTCGGCGAACTGTCGGGAACCGTGCCGGGCGTCGTACCCGATCACCAGCGGGCCGGTGCCGCCCTGGGCCGCGAGCCAGGTGACCAGGCCGGCAGCGGCCTGGGTGACCACGGCGAGGTTCATGCCGTTCGGGCCGGCACGCAGCGGGCCGCGTAGGCCCGCCGTGCCGAAGGTCAATGGGCCGGCGAACCGGTCGGCCAGCTCCGGGGCGCTCGCCGGGAGGCCATCGAGCACCGCCGTCAGCTCGTCCCGGCTGGCCGGGTCGGGGTCGTCGGCCAGCCAGCGCCGGGCTTGCTCGCGAATGTCGTCGATGTCAGTGCTGTCCGCCGCCATGCCCCTTTGATAGCACGGCGGCGGATCACCCCTGTGGGTTCCCTCCGGCTCAGCCGTTCCCGGTGAGCTGGAACGTCCGTGCCATCTCGTCGAAGATCGGCTTGCTCTCCGCGAACTTGGCGTCCGTGGCGGTGAGGTAGAACGAGTACGCCTTGCCGTCCTCCGCGACGCCCCGCCAGACGCCGTGCCGCATCGCGTCACCAGCGCCGCACGTGTACTCGAATTCGGCTGCCGGCTTGCTGGCCAGTTCGGTCTCGGTGGAGGAGATCTGGTTGTACGGCTTGACGCAGGAGGTGCTCCGGGTCTTGAGGCCGTTCTCGGCCGTCTCGGCCCACCGGACGGAGCTGCTGCTCCACTTTTCGGTGATGATGCGGACCTTGCGGCCGCTGTCCGCCGGGTCGATGTAGTCGGTGTACGAGCCGCCGGTGGCCTTCTTCCAGCCCTTCGGCACCATGACCTGGATCCCGCGGGCCGTGTGCTCCTGCATCTCGACGGTGGGGGCCGCCGGGGCGGACGGGGTGGGCTGTGCGGCCGGGGTGCTCGGCGGGGCGTCGTCGCCGCCGGAGAGTGCCACCGCGGTGATCAGCAGCACGACGACCAACCCGCCGGCCGCGGCGAGCTGCACCTTGCGCGGCCAGCCCTTGACAGTGGTGACGAGCTGACCACCGGTGGCCCGGACCTTGTCCAGCGCGCTGCCGCCCGACGCGGCGGGCGTTGTCGCCCAGGGCTGACCGGTGCCCGGCACCGACCACTGGTTGCCGCCGCCGTAGGTGCCGCCGACACGCTGGGTGGCCTCCGGTGCTGCGCCGCCGTACCCGACCTGCTGGGTGGCATCGGCCGGGGTGCCGTAGCTGACCCGTTGGGTGGCATCGGGGTGCCCGCCGGCGTCCACCCGCTGGGTGGCGTCCGCATTGCCGCCGTAGGTGCGCCCGGCTGCCGGTCGGCCGGGAGTCGGCATCGCGCCGGTCGGCGTGTGCAGCGGACCGGCCAACGCGTCGGCGCTGGTCTCGTCGAGCCCACCGGTGGTGCCGGCCGGGCGAGCTGCCTGCGGGCGCTCGCCCCGGCGTAGCGAGGCCAGCCGGTCGGTCAGGGACTCACCAGGGGCCAGCATCGCCGGGCCACCGATCTGGCTGTCCGGCTTCGGCTCCGGCTGGGCCGGCGGGAGGACGGGGATGGGGCGCTGCTGCACCGGCACCACTGCGTACGGGTCGGTGACCGAGTGCACAGCCGTCGCCGTGCTGCCCAGCGGGCCGGCGAGCAGCTCGCGCAGCATGGCCCGGGAGGTGTGCACGTCGAGTCGGCGCGCCGGGTCCTTCTCGAGCAGACCCATCAGCACCCGGGTCAGCGGGCCGCTGCGCTGCGGTGGGGCGGGCGGGTCCTCCACCACGGCGTGCATGGTCTCGATCGGGTCGCCCTTGTCGAACGGGGGCCGCCCCTCGACGGCGGTGTAGAGCGTCACACCCAGCGAGAAGAGGTCACTGGGCGGGCCGAACTCCTGGCCCATGGCCCGCTCGGGCGAGATGAAGTGCGGCGAGCCGAGCACCATGCCGGGGGTGGTGAGCTGCACGTCGGTGGGCATCCGGGCGACCCCGAAGTCGGTCAGCACGCAGCGCCCGTCGGTGCAGATCAGCACGTTCGCGGGTTTGACGTCGCGGTGCAGCACGCCGATCGCGTGCGCGACCTCCAACGCGCCGAGCAGCGCGATGCCGATCTTGGCGACGGCGCGGGGCGCGACCGGCCCGTCCTCGATCACCATGTCGGCGAGGCTGCGGGCGTCCAGCAGCTCCATCACGATCCACGGCCGCCCGGCCTCGGTGACCACGTCGTACACCTGCACCACGGCGGGGTGCTGGATGGCGGCGGCGGCGCGGGCCTCGCGCAGGGTGCGTTCGTACATCGCGTCGCGGTCGCTGGGGGCCAGCCCCGGGGGCAGGACGACCTCCTTCACCGCCACGTCGCGGCGCAGCAGGGTGTCTGTGGCGCGCCACACCGTGCCCATGCCGCCGTTGCCCACCGAGGACCGCAGCGAGTACCGGCCACCAATGGTGGTGCCGGGCGCCGCTCGTCCGTTGGCGGGACTAACTGGTCCGCCGCTCCACGTCGGGATCTGAGTCACAGAAAAGCCACCGGGGGAAATCGAGGGGGGCTGGGACACAACCCCCCTATCTTGCTGGTTCCGACGCCCGATGCGAAAGCCGACGCGGCGGACGTTTATCGAAGTCGACAGAACGTGCCCTGTCGTTCACCTGGTGTCGACCGGTCGGGACGCACTGTGCGGTATCCCTCACCCGACGACGTGGCCAGGCGTCCTACCATCCGGGGATGAACCAACGGCGGTCAAGTGAGTCCGGTTTCCCGATCAACGGCGTCTACACGGAGGCCGACCTTCCGGAGGACCTGGACTCCCGGCTCGGCAGCCCGGGCGAGTTTCCGTACAGCCGGGGTGTCTACCCCACCATGTACACCTCCCGCCCGTGGACCATGCGCCAGTACGCCGGCTTCGGCACCGCCACCGAGTCCAACGCGCGGTACCACCAGTTGTTGCGGGCCGGCACGATGGGCCTCTCGGTCGCGTTCGACCTGCCGACGCAGATGGGCTACGACTCGGACGAGTCGATCGCGCACGGCGAGGTCGGCAAGGTGGGTGTCGCGATCGACTCCATCGAGGACATGCGGCTGCTCTTCGCCGACATCCCACTGGACAAGGTGTCCACGTCGATGACCATCAACGCGCCCGGCTCGGTGCTGCTGCTGCTCTACCAACTCGTCGCCGAGGAGAACGGGGTGCCGGGTACGGCGCTCAACGGCACCATCCAGAACGACATCCTCAAGGAGTACATCGCCCGGGGGACGTACATCTTCCCGCCGAAGCCGTCGCTGCGCCTGGTGGCCGACACGTTCGCGTACTGCCGCAGCGAGGTGCCGAAGTGGAACACCATCTCGATCTCCGGCTACCACATGGCGGAGGCCGGCGCGACGCCCGCGCAGGAGATCGCGTTCACGCTGGCCAACGGTGTGGAGTACGTACGGGCGGCGCTGGCCGCCGGCCTCGCCGTCGACGACTTCGCACCCCGGCTGTCGTTCTTCTTCGTGGCCCGCACCACGCTGCTCGAAGAGGTGGCGAAGTTCCGCGCCGCCCGGCGGATCTGGGCCCGGCTGATGCGGGACGACTTCGGCGCCAAGGATCCGAAGTCGATGATGCTGCGGTTCCACACCCAGACCGCTGGTGTGCAGCTCACCGCCCAGCAGCCGGAGGTGAACCTGGTTCGGGTGGCGGTGCAGGGTCTGGCCGCCGTGCTCGGTGGCACCCAGTCGCTGCACACCAACAGCTTCGACGAGGCGATCGCGCTGCCCACCGAGAAGGCGGCCCGGCTCGCGCTGCGTACCCAGCAGGTGCTGGCCTATGAGACGGACCTGACCGCCACCGTCGACCCGTTCGCCGGGTCGTACGTGGTGGAGGCGATGACCGCCGAGATCGAGGCCGCCGCCGTCGAGTTGATGGAGCGGGTGGCCGACCACGGCTCGGCGGTGGACGCGATCGAGGCTGGGTTCCAGAAGCGGGAGATCGAGCAGTCCGCGTACCGGATCGCCCAGGAGATCGACTCGGGGGAACGGGTGGTGGTCGGGCTCAACCGGTTCACCGTGGACGAGGAGGAGCCGTACGAGCCGCTGCGGGTCGATCCGACGATCGAGGCGGCCCAGGCCGACCGGCTGGCCCGGCTGCGCGCCGAGCGGGACGCCGACGCGGTGGCACGGGCGCTCGCCGATCTTCGGGCCGCCGCCGAGGGAACGGAGAACGTGTTGTACCCGATGAAGGAGGCGTTGCGGGCCCGGGCGACAGTGGGTGAGGTCTGCGGGACGTTGCGTGAGGTGTGGGGGTTGTACCGACCCACCGACCGATTCTGAAGCGCCCGGCCGCGACCGCGGCCCCGGGGCGCGGTGTGTCCGGCGCTCTGAGCGGGTATCCGGTCGGTTGAGCCGGGACGCACACCGTGTGCGCCCACGGTGGGTGGGTGCGTGTGAGCGTCCTTATCCGGCTCGTTGCGGTGCGTGGTCGGCTAATTGTCGGAGTGTCAGTTCACCACCCCGACTAATGCGACAATTTGGCAACGGGGTTCCGGCTGGCGCCGGGATTCGTGACCGCCGCGATCGGTTACGCGTTGTAGGAGGTGAGGGGCTGATGACGGCATTCGACCGTGATCTACCTGCTGTCCCCCGCCTTGACGAGCGCCCCCAGCAGGGCATACGTGACTCTGCGCGGTCCGATCATTACCGTAACGAGGTTGCGCAGCGTCACCGTCGGAGGTCTAGGCTGTCTGCTGTCCCCGATGATCCATCCATTCCTAGTGATCGAGAATTCGACGTGACGAGTGCGTTGACGCTGCCCACAAGCGGCCCGCTGGCGTCGTCCTGGCCGGAGACGCCGCCGGGATCCCAGCCCCTGCCCCGCGAGCTGGACCACCTGCTCGCCCTCCGGGTACCGGGGCTGATCGCTACGCGCCGTCACCTCCACTCGCACCCGGAGCTCTCCGGCAACGAGTTCGAGACGGCCGCGCTGATCGCCCGGGAGCTGTCGCTGGCCGGGTTGAACCCGCGCCTGCTGCCCAAGGGCAACGGCGTGATCTGCGACGTCAACGGCAGGCCGGACGGCCCGGTCGTGGCGCTGCGCGCCGACATCGACGCCCTGCCGCTGGACGACCCCAAGGACGTCCCGTACCGGTCGACAGTGGAGGGCGTCTGCCACGCCTGCGGGCACGACGTGCACACCTCGGTCCTGCTCGGCGTTGGCATGCTGCTGGCCCAGCTCGCCGACCTCGGTGAGCTGGACGGTCGGGTCCGGCTCATCTTCCAGCCGGCCGAGGAGATCCTGCCCTGCGGTTCGCTGGAGGTCATCGAGGCCGGCGGCCTGGACGACGTGGTGCAGATCTTCGCGCTGCACTGCGACCCGAACCTGCCGGTGGGCCAGGTCGGCCTGCGGGTCGGCCCGATCACCGCGGCCGCCGACAACGTGACAGTTCGACTCTCCGGCCCGGGCGGGCACACCGCCCGCCCGCACCTGACCGTCGACATGGTCGACGCCCTCGGTCGGCTGATCACCGAGGTGCCGGCCCTGGTCAGTCGCCGGGTGCCGGCCAACAGCGGCCTGCTGCTGGTCTTCGGCCACGCCTCGGCCGGCACCCGCTACAACGTCATCCCGTCCGAGGCGAGCGCCTCCGGCACCCTCCGGGTGATGGACCGCGACACCTGGGAGCAGGCTCCCAAGATCGTCGCTCAGGTGGTGCGGGACGTGATCGCGCCGACCGGTGCCACCGTCGACCTGGAATACCTGCGCGGCCGGCCGCCGGTGTGCAACGACTCCCACGCCATCCAGGTGCTGACCGCCGCCACCGCCGCCGCCCTCGGCCCGGACGGGATCGCCGAGACACCGCAGAGCATGGGCGGCGAGGACTTCTCCTGGTACCTGGAGTACGTCCCCGGCGCCCTCGCCCGGCTCGGCGTGGGTCGCTCCGGCCCCAACGTCGACCTGCACCGGGCGAGCTTCGACGTGGACGAGCGGTCCATCGCGGTCGGCGTCCGCGTCATGGTGCAGACCGCGTTGCGGGCACTGGCGGCGGCGCGCTGACCGGCCCGACCGGGGCCGGGGACTTGCGCCGTCGGCGCAGCACCACCAGCAGCACCACCAGTGGTACGCCGAGCGCCACCAGCCAGGGCAGCAACGCGCCCAGCACCGTGAGCAGGACGGTCATCGAGACGACGAATGCCTTCCAGCCGCCCCTGAGCCCGACCAGGAAGCCGGTCTCGGCCTCCTCCTCGGTGTCCTTCGCCGCCGGTCCGGCCAGCGACACGGTGATCGTGGAGAGGGCGGTCAGGTCGGCCAGGCGCCGCTTCTTGGCCTCCAGCGAGGCCAGGTCGGCCTCCCGTCGACCCAACTCGTTCTCCAGCGACACCAGGTCGGTGATCGAGGTGGCTCGGGACAGCAACCGGCGGGCGCTCTCCACCCGGGCCCGCTGACTGGTGATCCGGGCCTCCAGGTCGACGGTCTCCTCGGTGACGTCCTGAGTGTCGATCTGCCGGCTCTGCTGTCGACCGAGCTTCGCGATCTCCTCCACCACGCCTGTGAACTTCGCCGCCGGCACCCGCAGCTCCAACTCCGCCACCGCGTCGGCATCGGCACTGCGCCGCTGGTCGCCGCCGACGAAGCCGCCGGCCTGGGTGGCGACGTCGGTGGCCTCGCGGGCGGCCGAGTCCACATCGTTCACCTGCACCCGCATCCTTCCGGTGTAGATGATCGCCCGCTGGTCGACCCGTAGGTCCGGAACGCCAGCGCCGGCCCCCTCCGGCGCACCAGCGGCGGCGTCCCGGCCCGCCTCGCCGCCGTTGGCCGCCGGCGCCTCGGCCGCCGTGCCCGCGCTGTCCTGCGCCCCGCTGTCGCCAGCGCCGCACCCCGTCAGCGCCAGGGCCGCCGCCAGTGTCGTGGCCGCCAGCAGCGCACCGCGGCGTCGTCCCACCTGTCCGTCCATCCCCGCTCCCATCGTCGTCAACCGGTGTGGCGATAGCTCGGACGCGACGCGCACACCGGCTGGTTCCGGCAGACTGCGCTGAGGACGTCACGATTCGATAATCGAGGAGTCACGATGCGGCTCACCAAGTACGCCCACTCCTGCCTTCGGGTGGAACACGACGGGGGAGTGCTCGTCGTCGACCCCGGAGTGTTCAGCGACGCCGCGGCGGCGCTGGACGGTGCGGACGCGGTGCTGATCACCCACGAACACCCCGACCACCTCGATCTGGCAGCGGTGCGTCTCCAACTCGACCGACAGCCGTTCCCGATCCACGGGCCCGCCTCGCTCGGCGAGACCCTGGGCGACGTGGCCGACGTTCTGCGCCCGGTCAGCGTCGGTGAGTCGTTCACCGCCGCCGGGGTCGCGGTACGCGCCTACGGGGGGCGGCACGCCGTGATCCACCCCGACATCCCGGTGATCGACAACCTCGGTTACCTGATCAACGACGTGGTCTACCACCCGGGAGACTCCCTGGTGGTGCCCGACGAGACACCCGTCGACACGCTCTTCGCGCCGATCCACGCGCCCTGGTCGAAGTTCTCCGAGGTGGTCGACTTCATCCGCGCTGTCGCACCGCGGCGCGCGTACGCCCTGCACGACGCGTTGCTCAACGACAATGGGCTGGGCGTGCTCGACAGGCAGTACACAGCGCTGTCCGGCACCGAATACCAGCGACTGGAGCCCGGTAGCCGGGTGGACGTCTGACCCGATGCCCGGCCTCTCCGCGGAGCTGGTGCAGCAGCTCTACCGCACCCCACCGGACCGGTTCGTGGCCGCCCGGGACGCCGCTGTGGCCGAGGCCCGCCGGGCCGGTGACCCGAGCACCGCCCGGCAACTGGCCCGGCTGCGTCGCCCGACGGTGGCCGCCTGGTTGGTGAACCTGCTCGCCATCCGACGCCCGGAGCTGGTCGCCGATCTGGTGCAGCTCGCCGACGCCCTGCGAGTCGCCCAGCGGGAGTTGCGCGGGCCCCGACTGCGGGAACTGTCCGCGCAGCGCCGGGCTGTGGTCGGCGCCCTGGTCGCCGAGGTTCGCAAGCTCGCCGCGGCCGAGCCGGACGCGCCACCGGCGAGCCGACTGCCCCTGGCCGAGGTGGAGGCGACGCTGAACGCGGCGTTCTCCGACGTCGAGGTCGCCGAGCAGGTGCGGGCGGGCCGCCTGCTGCGGGCGGCCAGCTACGCCGGCTTCGGTGAGGTGCCCCGGCCGCAACTGCGGCTGGTCACCGACGATGACGAGGAGCGCGAGGAGGAGCGTCCGGCCCGCCGGCCCGGCCCCCAACGGGGCCGTCCCGAGGCGGCCCCCCGTCCGGACCGGGCGGCCGAGCAGGCCGAGCGTGCCGAGCAGGCCGAGCGTGCCGCTCAGCGAGCGGCCCGAGCCGAGCTGGCCCGGCAGCGCCGCGCCCTGGACCGGGAGTTGACGAAGGCCCAGGCCGACCAGGAGCGGGCCGAGACCGAGCTGACCGAGGCGACCGGGCAGGAGCGCGACGGTGCGGCCGTACTCGATCGCCTTGAGGCCGAGCTGGCCGAGCTGGAGCGGCGGCGCGCGGTCGCCGAGCAGGACCTCAGCCGGGCCAAGCTCGCCCGGCGTGCCGCCGAGCGGGCGGTCACAGTGGCCCGGCGGCGTGCCGGTGAGGTCGAGGCGGCGGTCGAGGCACTGGCGGCCGAAGAGGGGAATGCGGACGCGGGCGGTGGCGCGGCAGACTGACCATCGATGGACGACGACGAGTGTGCGGGCCGTACACGGCGAGTGGCCCCGGGTCGGGGCGTTGTCGTGGTCGCCGGTTCGGGTTGCCCGAACGGGGCGGCGCTGTGACTCCGGAGCAGGTCGCGGCCGCCAGTAAGCCCGTCGTGCTCGACCTGGGTGACGCCTTCAGTCGAGACCCGACCACGTTGCGCCGGGCCCGACTGCTCGGCATCTCCGGCTGGGCCTTCTACATCAGCGGCCGGGCCGGCGCGCTCGGCGGTGTGCGGGCCGAGACCGCCGCCGCCGCCCTCGGGTTCATCGCCCCGGACGCGGTCGCCGACGGTTGGGACGCCGCCGCCCGGGTCGTTCCGCCGTTCGAGGTGGCCGCCGCGAGCCTCGCCGAATGCTGCCGGTGGGGGGCGCAGCAGCTCGGCCCCCTGCCCGGCACCGAGCGCCTGTCGGCGCTCGTCGAGCGGGCCGTGGTGGCGGCGGAGGCCAGTGGGATGCCGCTCTTCGCCGCGTGGCGGGCGATGCCGCTTCCGGATCTCTCGCCCGGGGCTCGCAGCGCCGCCGGGCTGCGGCTGCTCCGGGAACACTTCACCGGCGCCTACCTGCTGGCGGTACGGGCCGCCGGGATGACCCCGCTGGAGGCAGTGCTGTCCGGGCCGGAGGGTGAGGCCGGGGCGGTGGCCTGTGGCTGGCCGCCGCCGTACCCGCCGATCGGGCCGCTGGTGCGCCGCCGGCTCTGGGCGGAGGCGGTGACCAACCGGCTGGCCGCGCCGGCGTTCACGGCCCTCGGGCCCGCCGACGGCGCGGAGTTGGTGGAGTTGCTGCACCGCACCCGCGTCGACCTCGGCTGAGCCTGCCGCCGGCCGGAAAAATGGGCGGCGTCGGAGCGGATCGGCTGCCAGGATGTCCTGCCGTGACCCTTCCCGCTGGTTGGACGACGCGCCGACCCACCCTCGACGACGTGCCGGCGATCCTCGCTGTGGTGCACGCCGCCGACACCTTCGCCATCGGCCATCCCGACTTCGACGCCGAGGACGTCGCAGCGTCGCTGACCGCCCCCCACTTCGACCCGGCCCGGGACTCCTGGCTGGCGGTCGACCCGGAGGGCGACGTGGTCGGCTGGGCGACGGTGGACAACCCCACCGGCGTCGGCCGGGAGTTCGTGGAGATCCACGTCGACCCGGTGCGCGCCGCGACCGTTCGGGCATCGCTGCTGACTCGACAACTGGACCGGGTCGCCGAGCGCGCCGCCGAGCGGGGGCTGCCATCGCTCACCGTCCGTTGCGCGGTCTTCGCGCCGGAACGCGACTGGGCGCGAACCCTGCGCGAGGTCGGGTTCACCCTCGTCAAGAGGTACGTCCGGATGAGCGGGCCGCTGGACGACCTGCCCGACGAGCCGGCCGGTCCATCGGCAGTGACGGTGCGGCAGGTCCGCCCGGACGACGAGGCCGACCTGCGGGAGTTCCACCGGATCACCGATACCGCCTTCGCCGACACCGCCGATCACGAGCCGCTGTCGTACGAGCGGTGGCGGGCCCGGATCGGTGACCTGACCGCCTGGGACGAGTGGTTCGTCGCCGAGGTGGACGGGGTGCCGGTCGGCGCGTTGCGGTCCTCGGACCAGGCGGTCGACCAGCAGCAGGGCTGGGTGAAGAGTCTGTCGGTGCTGCCCGCGTACCGGCGCAGGGGTGTGGGTGCGGCGCTGCTGCGCAGCGCCTTCGCCCGCTACGCCGAGAAGGGGCGGCGGTCCGCCGGCCTCGGCGTCGACCTCACCAACCCGACCGCCCCGCTGTCGCTGTACGAGTCGGTGGGCCTGCGGGAAACCCTGTGGGCCGACATGTACGAGCTTTCCGTTCCGGCGGCCGGTGTGTGATTGACGACCCCGGTCCGGCCCGACCGGCGCTCCGCTCGACAGCGGGAGCAGACTGGAGGGGTGCGATACGCGCTGCTACGCCGAGGCGGTGCCGGTGGGGCGGGCCCGCAGCTCGGTGACGTAGTCGTCCGGGGCGCCCGCCTTCTCGGCGGCGTTCGCGATCTCCGACAGATACCACGAGGTCGGCAGGCCACCCTCGTACCCGTTGAAGACGTAGATCCACGCGGTCACGTCGCCGTCGAGGGTGGAGACCCGCACGTGCAGCTTGCGGTACGTGCCGGCGGTCACCCCCTCGATCTCGTCGAGCTGGCCCGCGTCGTAGGGGTGGATGTCGTAGAGCGCCACGAAGACCCGCTCACCGGGAGACTCGACAAGGGTGCTCACCGCACCCTCCCAGCCGATCACGTCCGCCCCGGCGAAGGTCAGCCGCCAGCCCTCCAGCCAGCCGGTGCCCACCATCGGCGAATGCGGACAGTAGGCGCGCATCCGGGCAGGGTCGAGATTTGAGCCGTAGGCGGCGTGATGACGCACGGCGATGACGATAGCCCGGCCGATGGGTGGGGGAGAATACGACAGTGCGTGTCGAATGCGCTCGGGAGAAGAAAGTCACTGTGAGCATCAACGAAGGGCGAACGCTGTGAGCCGGATCGTGATCATCGGTGGGGGGCCGGCCGGGTACGAGGCGGCGCTGGTCGCCGCCCAGCTCGACGCCGATGTCACAGTGGTGGAGGCCGACGGTGCGGGCGGCGCCTGCGTGCTCTCCGACTGCGTACCGTCGAAGACGTTCATCGCCAGCTCGCAGGTGGTCACCGGCTACCGCGACACCGAGGAGTTCGGGGTGCACTCGGACGGCCTGGAGGCGGTCACCGTCGACGCGCGGGCGGTGCACGGCCGGGTCAAGCGGCTGGCCCTGGCGCAGTCCGCCGACATCCACGCCAAGCTGCTGAAGGCGGGGGTCACCTTCGTGGCCGGCACCGCCCGGCTCGGCGAGGACTCCCTCGGGCACACCCACCGGGTCGTCGTCACCCCCGCCGACGGTGGCGAGGAGTACTCGATCGACGCGTCCACCGTGCTGGTGGCCACCGGCTCGACGCCCCGCCAGCTGCCCACCGCCGTACCGGACGGTGAGCGCATCCTGACCTGGCGACAGGTGTACGACCTGCCGGAGCTGCCCGAGCACCTGATCGTGGTCGGGTCCGGCGTGACCGGCGCGGAGTTCGCCAGCGCGTACCTGGCGATGGGGGTCGAGGTGACACTGGTCTCCAGCCGGGACCGGGTGATGCCGCACGAGGACGCCGACGCCGCCTCCGCCATCGAGCGGGTGTTCCGCAACCGGGGCATGGAGATCCTCAACAACTCGCGGGCCGACGCGGTCCGGCGTACCGCCGACGGCGTCGAGGTGGAGCTCTCCGACGGCCGCAAGGTGACCGGCTCACACGCGCTGATCACCGTCGGTTCGATCCCGAACACCGCCAACCTGGGTCTCACCGAGTACGGGGTGGAGCTGGGCCGGGGCGGCTACCTGACTGTCGACAGGGCTTCCCGGACCAACGTGCCAGGCATCTACGCCGCCGGCGACTGCACTGGCGTCCTGCTGCTGGCCAGCGTCGCTGCCATGCAGGGCCGGATCGCGATGTGGCACGCGCTCGGCGAGGCGGTCCGCCCGCTGCGGCTGCGTACCGTCGCGGCGAACGTCTTCACCGACCCGGAGCTGGCCACCGTGGGCGTCTCGCAGGACGAGGTCGACGCGGGCAAGGTGCCGGCCCGGCAGGTGATGCTGCCGCTGTCCGGCAACGCCCGGGCCAAGATGGACGACCTCTCCGACGGTTTCGTGAAGTTGTTCTGCCGTCCCGCCAGCGGTCAGGTGATCGGCGGCGTGGTGGTCGCTCCGAAGGCCAGCGAGCTGATCCTGCCCATCACCATGGCGGTGGAGAACAACCTCACAGTCAACGAGCTGGCCCAGACCATCACCATCTACCCCTCGCTGTCCGGCTCGATCACCGAGGCGGCCCGTCAGCTCATGCTGCACGAGCTGGAGTGACCTGCCGGGCCTGGAGCAGCGCCACGGTGGCCAGGACCGCGACCTCGGTGAGGATCAGGAGGCGTTCGGCCAGGCCGATGAGCATCCGGTCGCCGGGGTAGGCGGACCAGATCATCGCCGCTGCCAGGGCCAGGCTCAGCAGGACCAGGGCGCGTAGCGTCCGGGCGGCTGGCGTCAGGTCAGGTCGGCGGGCGAGCAGCCAACCGGCCGCCGGCAACGCCAGGAAGGCGATCACCGACGCGTACCGGTGCAGGTAGGCGGCGGTGGTCATGGCGGTGCCCGGCTCGTTCGTCGGCACCAAGGCGGCCAGCAGCAGCCCACCCACCCATGCGCCGAGCAGCAGCTCGGCGGTACGGCCGGAGCGCGGTCGGGGTGGGCTGGCGCGGCGCAGTCCGTACAGCAACGCCACTGTGGCGAGCGCGAGCACCACCATGGCGATGTCGATGACGCCGCCGCGGTCGGAGACCGCGAAGTCGCTGATGGTCAACGCCCACGGGTTGAGGTCGTCGTTGACTTCGAGGTGGCCGATCACGGTGAGCAGCGCAGCCAGGGCGATCCCGCCCAGGGCCAGCAGGCCGGTACTCCGGGTAACAGGCATGCCTCAGCCTGTCGCCGCGGACACCCCAGCCGAATCCGGGACAGCCACCGAAATCGTTCCCCGGGACCACCCCTAGAGGCCTTCCGGGATGCGGCCGTCACGTGCTTCCGCGCATCCGTGAACGTCCGATGGTCGCGAAGACCTTCGCCAGGTCAGGCGACGTTCAGCTGGATGTTCCCAATGCGGGCGACGACGTCGAGATGACCACCCAGGCCGGTGACGTAGGCGCGGAGTGATCCCAGGCTGGTGTGCTCGCCGTTCTCGATCTGGCTGATCCTCGCCTGCGTCAGCCCCGCCGCCTCGGCCAGTTGTACCTGAGTCATACCCAGGTGCTTGCGGATCTCTGCCAGCTGCGCCCCACTGACCGCTGCCAGCATCTGCTCACGGTGCTGAGCGCGTCGGGAGACCCGGTCCGGATCTGCCCAGGAAGGGTCGAGCGCGCGGGCCTTCGCCTTGACGTCCTGCCAGTCAGCTCCATCGGTCATCTCTGTGTTTCCCTCAGCCTGGAGAGGTGCTCCTGAAACCGGTCGTCCGCCAACGGGACCGCCGTCTTGTGCCAAGTCTGCCACTGGCCCGACTTGTCGCCAGCAACCAGAAAACAGCTTCTCGAACTGGATCAAAAGCGAAGATCATCCGGACCTCGGTGGAGCCGGTCGACCCAGGCCGCAACTCCTTCATGTGGTGGAAGATGCTGCCCTTGAGACGGTCAACCAGGGGACGCCCGAGCGCCGGCCCGTGTTCGGCGAGGAGGTCGATGGCCTCGCTGATGAGGTCGGCGCTGGCGGGATCCGTCTTGCAGAGGTTGAGGAACCACTCCTCGACCTGAGGATGAAGTTTGACGTCCCACATGCTGCCAATATAAGTGGAGCTTATACCCGCAGATGTAACGACACTCAGTCGACGGGGACCTCGACCGCTGCGACCGCGGCGGTGGCGCGGGCGTGGCGGGCGCTGACCACTGTCATCGCCCATCCGGCCGCGGCGAAGCCGGCTGCCGCGGCGGTGGCGATGATGGCCAGCCGCCAGGCCGACTCGGTCAGCGCGGTGCCGCCCAGGTGTCCGACCAGCGCGCCGTAGGTGGCCCAGCCGAGCGCGGCGACGGCCTCGTAGAGCACGAACAGGCGGTACGGGTAGCGGCTGCGCCCGGCCGAGAAGCAGGCCGCCATCCGGCCGCCGGGCACGAACCGGCAGAGCAGGATGACCAGCGGCCCGGGTTGTCGCAGCCCCTGGGTGACCCGGCTGGCCACCCGGCGGGCGCGGCTCAGCTCGGCGTGCCGGGGTGGCCGCCGGTCCGGTGCGCTGCGCCCCAGCAGGTAGCAGGCCAGGTCGCCGACGAATACGCCGAGCGCTCCGACGGCGATGGTGACCGGCAGGCTGAGCCCGCCGTAGACGGTGAGCGCACCACTGGTGATCATGACGACCTGGGTGGGGATCACCGGCACGAAGGCGTCCGCGATCAGCAGCGCGAGCAGCACCAGGTACGCCCACGTCGGCGATGCGACGTCAGTCAGAAGTTCGGGCACGCCTGCCACCTCGCCGAATGCGGCCGATTGGGTGTCTTGAGCCTGACGTCGTGTCCGGCGTCACGGTGGACGGCCCCGGCCCGTCGTGACCGTCGACACGACTGGGCCACCCAGCTACAACGAGGCCGGTCGCTGCCGGGTGACGGGTCCGGAGGCCGTTGCACCCGTTCGAGGCGGGCGGCAGAACGGCGTTCGTCGGCGTACCGTTGTCGGCGCGGCCATGCCCGTCGGGTCCCCCGTTCCTGACGATTCGGCCGCCAGGGCCGCCGGCGGGTCCCGCGCCGGCGGCCCACCCCTCCGCCGTAAATCCGGGTGCATCCCCGATAGTCGCGCGAGTACGGTCGCCGTATGCGCAGCGCGGTAGTGATGACCACGACGCCGGGTGTCCCCGGCGCGCCGCTCTGACGTAAACACCGTCGACCAGGCCCCGGGGCGATCCGCCCCGGTGGGCAGTGCGCCGAACGGAGCTCAGGTCGCCTCCGGGTCGTACCCGATCCAGGAGCCCGACATGATCGACCACCGTAGGCTCGGCCGCGAGCTGGACCTCTTCGTCTCCGACCCGCTGGCCGGCGCCGGCCTGCCGATCTGGCTGCCGGCCGGCGCCGCCGCCCGGCACGCCGTCGAGGAGTACGTCAGGGAGTTGGAGCGCCGCTCCGGCCACCAGCACGTCTACTCGCCGCCGCTGGGCAAGCGGGAACTCTTCGAGCTCTCCGGCCATCTCGGCTACTTCGCCGACGACATGTTCCCGCCGATGCGGCTCAGCGCCGACGACGAGTTCGTGCTCCGGCCGGCCCTCTGCCCGCACCACGCGTTGGTCTTCCGGGCGCGGGGCCGTTCCTACCGGGAGTTGCCGTTGCGGATCGCGGAGCTGGGCGGGATGTACCGCTCGGAGCGCTCCGGTGTGCTCGGTGGGCTGTCCCGGGTACGCGCCATCTCGCTCAACGACGCGCACACCTTCTGCGCCCCCGAGCAGGTCGGCGCGGAGGTCGTCGAGATCCTCGGGCTGATCCGTGCCGCGCACGCCGCGCTCGGCGTCCGGCCGGCCGGGTTCCGGCTGTCGTTGCGCGGGCCGGGTGAGAAGTACGTCGGCGACGACGCCCAGTGGGCCCGCGCCGAGGAGTTGCTCCGGGAGGCGCTGGCCGGGGTGGAGTACGTCGAGGCACCGGGGGAGGCTGCCTTCTACGGTCCGAAGATCGACATCCAGATCGTCGACGCGGCCGGCCGGGAGTCGACCATCTCCACCATCCAACTGGACTTCGACAAGCCGGAACGGTTCGACCTGTCGTACACCGACTCGGACGGCAGCCGGCGTCGACCGGTCATGGTGCACCGCAGCCTGGTCGGCAGCATGGAGCGGCTGTTCGCGTACCTCATCGAGGTGCACGAGGGGGCGTTCCCGGCCTGGTACGCACCCGTCCAGTTGGTGCTGCTGCCGGTCGACGACGGCCAGGCCGACGCGGCGGCCGACCTGGCCCGGCGGGCGGTCGACGCCGGCCTCCGGGTCGAGGTCGACGCTGCCGGCTCGCTGGGCGCCCGGGTACGGGACGCGGCCCGCCGCCGCGTCCCGTACCTCGGGGTGTTGGGTGCCCGGGAGGTGGCCGACGGGCGACTCGCGCTGCGCCTGCGCGGCGGCCGCGCCCTGGCCCCGATGCCCGCCGCCGCCGCTCTCGCCCTGATCGGCGGGCAGGTCGCCGCCCGCGCGACCGACCTGCTGCCGTCGGACTGACACGCCCACCGATCGTCTCGCGCGCACGGCCGCCCGACCTCAGACCGACGCCGGTTGGGCGGCCGCTTCCTCGTCGACCACCGCGCCGGTGAACTGTGAGCGGTAGAGCCGGTGGTACGCGCCCTGGGCGGCGAGCAACTGCTCGTGGGTGCCCTGCTCGACGATACGACCGTCCTCCATCATCAGGATCAGGTCGGCGTCGCGGATGGTGGAGAGCCGGTGCGCGATCACGAAGCTGGTCCGGTCCGAGCGCAGCGCGGCCATCGCCCGTTGCAGCAGCACCTCGGTGCGGGTGTCCACCGAGCTGGTGGCCTCGTCGAGGATCAGCAGCGACGGCTCGGCGAGGAACGCCCGCGCGATGGTGATGAGCTGCTTCTCGCCGGCGCTGACGTTGCTGCCCTCCTCGTCGATGACGGTGTCGTAGCCGTCGGGCAGGCTGCGCACGAACCGGTCCACGAAGGTGGCCCGGGCGGCGGCGAGGATCTCCTCCTCGGTGGCGTCCGGCCGCCCGTAGGCGATGTTGTCCCGGATGGTGCCGCCGAACAGCCAGGTGTCCTGGAGCACCATGCCGATCCGGCCGCGCAGGTCGTCGCGGCGCATCGTGGTGATGTCCACCCCGTCGAGCGTGATCCGGCCGGCGTCCAGCTCGTAGAACCGCATCACCAGGTTGACCAGCGTGGTCTTGCCGGCGCCGGTGGGGCCGACGATGGCCACCGTGTGTCCGGGCTCGGCGACCAGCGACAGGTCGTCGATCAGTGGCTTGTCCGGCTCGTAGCGGAACGAGACGTGCTCGAACTCGACCCGACCGTGCGGGTCGGTGACCCGGGCCGGCGCGACCGGGTCGGGGTTCTGCTCGGCCGCGTCGAGCACCGCGAAGACCCGCTCGGCCGAGGCCACCCCGGACTGGAGCAGGTTGGCCATCGAGGCGAGTTGGGTGAGCGGCTGGGTGAACTGGCGGGAGTACTGGATGAACGCCTGCACGTCACCGAGGCTCATCGTGCCGGAGGCGACCCGCAGCCCGCCGACCACGGCGATCGCCACGTAGCTCAGATTTCCGATGAACATCATCGACGGCATGATGATCCCGGAGATGAACTGCGCCCCGAAGCTGGCGCGGAACAACTCCTCGTTCTTCGCGTGGAACGCGGCCTCGACCTCACGCTGCCGGCCGAAGACCTTCACCAGCTCATGACCGGTGTACGCCTCCTCGATCTGGCCGTTCAACTCGCCGGTGTGCGTCCACTGGGCGATGAACTGCTTCTGCGAGCGCTTGGCGATGCGCTGGGTGACCAGCACCGACAACGGCACCGCGACCAGGGCCACCAGGGCCAGCACCGGCGAGATCCAGAACATCACCGCCAGCACGCCGACGACGGTCAGCAGCGAGGTGAGCAGCTGGCTGAGGGTCTGCTGGAGGCTGGTGGAGATGTTGTCGATGTCGTTGGTGACCCGGCTGAGCAACTCACCGCGCGGCTGCCTGTCGAAGTAGGGCAGCGGCAGCCGGTTGAGCTTCTCCTCCACCTCGGCGCGCAGCCGCAGCACTGTGCGCTGGACGACCCCGTTGAGCAGCCACCCCTGCCACCAGGACAGCAGGCTCGCCGCCAGGTAGAGCCCGAGCGCCAGCAGCAGCACCCGCTTCAGGGCGCTGAAGTCGATGCCCACCCCGGGCACCACGTCCATCCGGGCCAGCATGTCGGCGAAGCTGTCGTTGCCGCTGGCCCGGGCCGCCGCGACGGCCTGCTCGGCGGTGGTGCCGGCGGGCAGTTGCCGACCGATCACCCCAGTGAAGATCAGGTCGGTGGCGTGGCCGAGGATCTTCGGCCCCGCCACGCTGAACCCGACGCTCACCACTGCCAACGTGATGATCGCGGCCAGGTGCAGTCGGTGCGCGCGCAGCCGGCCGAGGAGCCGTCGGGCCGACGGCCCGAAGTTCATCGACTTCTCGGCGGGCATTCCGGCGCTCATCCAGCCCGGGCCGCCGCGCTGCCCGCCGGGCGGCAGCCGCTTCGGCGTCGCCGCGCCGCTGCCGGTCTCCGCCGCGGGTCCCCCGCCGGGTTGCTGCGCTGTCTCATCGGGCGTCCGTCCGTCGCCGGCCGGCTTCTGACTGGGTACGGCCGCTGTGCGCGGCTCGTCACGCTCGCTCATGCCGCCACCTCAGTGGTCTGTTGCGAGGCCACGATCTCGGCGTACGTCGGGCAGGTGTCCAACAACTCCGCATGTCGCCCCACTCCGACGACCCCTCCGTTTTCCAGGACGATGATCTGATCGGCGTCGATGATCGTGGAGACCCGTTGGGCCACGATCACCACCGCCGCCTGCGCGGTGACCGGCCGCAGCGCCGCTCGCAGTCGCGCGTCGGTGCCCAGGTCGAGCGCGGAGAACGAGTCGTCGAAGAGGTAGATCTCCGGTTGCCGGACCAGGGCCCGGGCGATGGCCAGGCGCTGCCGCTGCCCACCGGAGACTGTGGTGCCGCCCTGCGCGATCGGGGCGTCCAGCCCGCCGGGCATCTGGGCCACGAAGTCGCGGGCCTGGGCGATCTCCAGCGCCGCCCACAGCTCCTCGTCGGTGGCGTCCGGGTTGCCGTAGCGCAGGTTGCTGGCGACCGTCCCGGTGAACAGGTACGGCCGCTGCGGCACCAGGCCGATGCGTCGCCACAGCTCGTCCGGCGCCAACTCCCGCACGTCCACCCCGTCGACCAGCACCGCGCCGTCGGTGACGTCGACCAGGCGGGGGATCAGCGACAGCAGCGTCGTCTTGCCCGCGCCGGTGCTGCCGATGATCGCCGTGGTGGTGCCCGGGATCGCCCGGAAGGAGATGTCGCGCAGCACCGGCTCCACAGCGCCCGGGTACTGGAAGCGCACCCCGCGCAGCTCCAGCTCGGCTCGGGTGGGCAGTTCGGTGACCGGCGCGGCGGCCGGGACCACCGAGGAGTCGGTGTCCAGCACCTCGACGATCCGTTCGGCGCAGACCGCCGCCCTCGGCACCATCATCAGCATGAAGGTGGCCATCATGACCGCCATCAGGATCTGCATCAGGTACTGCAGGAACGCGGTGAGCGCGCCGACCTGGATCGCGCCGGCGTCCACCCGCTGCGCGCCGAACCAGAGCACCGCCACGCTGGAGACGTTCAGCACCAGCATGACCACCGGGAAGATCAACGCCAGCAACCGACCGGTACGCAGCGCGGTCGCTGTCAGGTCGGCGTTGGCGACGCCGAAGCGGTCCGTCTCGTACGGCTCGCGGACGAACGCACGAACCACCCGGATGCCGGTGATCTGCTCTCGCAGCACCCGGTTGACAGTGTCGATGCGGGTCTGCATCAGCCGGAAGCCCGGCACCATCCGACGGATGATCGCGCCGAGGGCGATGGCCAGCACCGGCACGCTGACCAGCATCAGCCAGGAGAGCCCGACGTCCTCACGCAACGCCATGAACACGCCGCCGACGCTCATGATCGGTGCGGCGACGAGCATCGTGCAGCTCATCAGCACGAGCATCTGCACCTGCTGCACGTCGTTGGTGTTGCGGGTAATCAGCGACGGCGCCCCGAACCGGGCCACCTCGCGGGCGGAGAAGCGGTTGACGTGCCCGAACAGTTCGGCGCGTACGTCGCGGCCGAAGCCCATCGCGACCCGGGCCCCCAGGTAGACGGCGGCGATCGAGCAGACGATCTGGATCAGGCTGACCAGCAGCATCCAGCCGCCGGTGCGCACGATGTAGTCGGTGTCGCCCCGGGCCACACCCTGGTCGATGATGTCCGCGTTGAGGCTGGGCAGGTAGAGCGAGGCCATGGTGCCCACGAACTGGAGCAGCACGACCGCCAGCAACGGTCTCTGATAGGTGCGCAGTTGGCCGCGCAGGAGTCTGATCAGCACGCCGGGTCCTTCGTTTCGGTAGGGCGTCCGGTCATCCGCGGGTCGTCTCCGCTGCCGATGACCTCAAGCAGGAACTCCCGGATCACCTGGGCCTTCGCCGGGTCGGCGTCGACCGAGGTGAGGGGCCGTCCGGAGTGCATGAGCGCGCCGAGCGCGGCCACCCGTTCCCGCCCGGCGGGGGTGATGGCGAGTCGGATGCTGCGTCGGTCGTTGTCGTCGCGCTGCCGCTCGACCAGGCCGTCGCGCTCGAGCGTGTCGACGATGCCGGTCAGGGTCGCCGGGCGGACGAACCCCTTCTCGGCGACCGCCCGGTGCGGCAACTCGCCGTGTCGGGCGAGCGTCAGCAGGGTGATCATGCCGGCCTGGGTGAGACCGTGCTCCTCGGCGAGGTAGCGGTTCCACCGCTGCCCGACCAGGTGCCCGGCCACCACCAGCAGCCGGCCGAGCGGCACGTCCTGGAGGGTCACGAGTTCCACAACAGGCAGGTTAGCTCCCTGATAGTCAGGGGCCAAACGAAATAACCGCAGCGGTGGCCACGAACACGATCTGCAGCACCGTTCGCTGTGCGAGTGGGGTGACCGGGCTGCCGGCGAGGGTCAGTTCGCGCCGGGCGGCCGAGACGTTGGCCGGGAACATGGCGAGCATGAGCAGGCCGAGCCCGGCTGCCGCGACCCGGGCGGTCGCCGGCACCAGGAGACCGACGGCGCCTGCCAGTTCCAGCACGCCAGTGACGGTGACCAGCAGGTCCGGCCGGGGTAGTCGGGGCGGGACCATCGCGATCAGGTCGGCGCGCCGCTGGCCGACGAAGTGCGCGACGGCGGTGAGCGTGAACATCACGGCCAGCCCGACGCGCAGCGCGGGATGCCAGCCGTCCAGTGCGGTGATGCCGGCCAGGCCGGCGATTCGAGTCAGTGCGGTGCCGACGATCAAGGCGATCAGGGGTGCCATCGGAATCCTCCTCTGTGAAACTTGCCAGTGACAAGATTGCGTGCCAGGGGTGCATCTTGTCAATGGCAAGATAAGATTCGCCCATGACCGACACCCGCGCCTACCACCACGGCGATCTGCGCCGCGCCCTGCTCGCCGCGGCGCTGGAGGCCGTCGGGGAGGTCGGACCCGCCGCGCTGAGCCTGCGCGACCTGGCCCGGCGGGCCGGTGTCTCGCACGCCGCGCCCGCACATCACTTCGGCGACAAGGCGGGCCTGCTCACCGCGCTCGCCGCGCAGGGCTTCGACAAGCTGGCCCAGGCGTTGTCCGAGGCGGACGACCTGTTGGAGGCCGGCGTCGCGTACGTCGACTTCGCCGTCACGCACCGGGCGTACTTCGAGGTGATGTTCCGGCCGGAGCTCTACCGGGCCGACGACACCGAGCTGAACGCGGCTCGGGTTCGGGCCGGCGCCGCGCTCCGCTCCGGGGTGGCGGCGCTGCCCAGCGGCGGCGCGCCCGCCGACACCGACCGGGACTCGCTCGCGGCCTGGTCGATAGCGCACGGCTTCGCCACCCTCTGGCTGGCCGGCGCACTGCCCGACCGCGTGGGCAACAATCCTCGCGAGGCAGCCCGCGCCGTCCTACGCCGACTGTCAACCTGACAGCAACCCCGCCCTGCAGCGTCGATCATGGAGGCGTGGTGGGCGATTCGCTCATCGCCGCCCCTTTTGCGAGGCACCACAACTCCATGATCGACGCGTCGGGGCGGACGGGGCCGGGGCCGGGGCCGGTGGGTGGGTGGGTTACCAGCTGGTGGGGAGGGGCATTCCTTCGGTGAAGCCGGCGGCGCTCTGCACGCCGACGATGGCTCGCTCGTGGAACTGGGTCAGGTCGCGTGCGCCGGCGTAGGTGAAGGCGCTGCGTACCCCCGCGATGATCTCGTCGATCAGGTCCTCGACACCGGGGCGGGCCGGGTCCAGGTGCATCCGGGCCGAGGAGATGCCCTCCTCGAACACCGCCTTGCGGGCCCGGTCGTACGGGCTGTCGTCGGCGGTTCGGGCGCTGACCGCCCGAGCCGACGCCATTCCGAAGCTCTCCTTGTACCGCCGGCCGTCCGCGTCGGTGTACAGGTCACCCGGGGACTCGTAGGTGCCGGCGAACCAGGAGCCGATCATCACGTTCGACGCCCCGGCGGCGAGCGCGAGCGCCACGTCCCGAGGGTGCCGCACCCCGCCGTCGGCCCACACGTGCCGGCCCAGTTGGCGGGCAGCGGCCGCGCAGTCGAGCACGGCGGAGAACTGCGGTCGACCCACGCCGGTCATCATCCGGGTGGTGCACATCGCCCCCGGGCCGACGCCGACCTTGATGATGTCCGCCCCAGCCTCCACCAGGTCGCGTACGCCCTCGGCGGTCACCACGTTGCCGGCCGCCACCGGCACCCCCGGGTCCAGCTTCCGGACCGCCTGAAGTGCGGAGATCATCCGTGCCTGGTGGCCGTGCGCGGTGTCCACCACCAACGTGTCCACCCCCGCCTCGAGCAGCGCCGCGGCCTTGCCGGTCACGTCCCCGTTGATCCCGACGGCCGCCGCGATCCGCAGCCGACCCCTGTCGTCCACGGCCGGTGTGTAGAGGGTGGCGCGCAGCGCGCCCTGTCGGGTCAGCACCCCGACCAGCCGACCCTCGGCGTCCACCACCGGGGCGAGTCGGCGACGGCCCGCCGAGAGTAGATCGAAACCGGTACGAGGATCCGCGTCCGCCGGGACGGTGTGCAGTTCGGTGGACATCACGTGACGCAGCTGCGCGAAGCGGTCCACGCCAGTGGTGTCCGCCTCGGTGACCACACCCATCGGCCGGCCGGCGTCATCGACCACTATCACCGCACCGTGCGAGCGCTTGGGCAGTAGGTGGATGGCATCGCCAACGGTCTCGGTCGGGCCCAGCGTGATGGGCGTGTCGTAGACCAGGTGGCGCTGCTTGACCCAGGCGACGACATTCGCCACCACCTCGATCGGAATGTCCTGCGGAATCACCGTGATGGCACCCCGGCGGGCGACCGTCTCCGCCATCCGCCGTCCGGCGACGGCTGTCATGTTCGACACCACCAACGGAATGGTGGTGCCGGTGCCGTCGCCGGTGGCGAGGTCGACGTCGAGCCGGGAGCCCAGGTCGGAGCGGGCCGGCGCCATGAAGACGTCGGTATAGGTCAGGTCGTGCGCGGGAGCCGCGCCGTGAAGGAACCGCACCCGGCAATCATTCCCGCTCGCGGTCCATTCCACCGCCGGTGGTCGCGGAAAACACTCGCACCGTCGTTGGTAGTGGTCCCGGTGGCGTCGTCGGTGCTCGCCGGATTGTCGCGCAGCCCGGCGGAAGTGCCACGGCGAGCACGGCCGGGTACGAACCGGTCAGCCCAGCAGGAGGGCTGCGGCGAGCCCGGCCATCACGACGGCGATGACCGCGTCCAGCACCCGCCAGGCGATGGCGCGGGCGAGCAGCGGCGCGAGGCGCTGCGCGCCGACGCCGAGCGCGGTGAACCAGACCACACTGGCCAGAACGGCGCCGGCGCCGAAGACCCACCGGTGCGGGTGTTGTTGGGCCACGCTGCCCAGGAGTAGCACGGTGTCCAGGTAGACGTGCGGGTTCAGGTAGGTGAAGGCGGCGCAGGCGAGCAGTGTCGCCCCCAACGTGGCCGGCGGCCGTTCGGTGGGCAGCAGGGCGCCGGGACGCAGGGCGCGGCGGGCGGCGAGCCCCGCGTAGCAGAGCAGGAAGGCCGCACCGCCCCAGCGGATCGCCATCAGCAGGCCCGGTCGGCCGGTCACCAGCGAACCGACCCCGGCCACTCCCGCCATGATCAGCAGCGCGTCCGACGCGGCGCAGGTCAGCACCACGGGTACGACGTGCTCGCGTCGCAGGCCCTGGCGCAGGACGAAGGCGTTCTGGGCGCCGATGGCGACGATGAGCGCGATGGAGATCGAGAAGCCGGCGACGGCGGAAGTGAGCACGGAGTCGACGCTAGGGCTGTCGGCTGGCACCAGTCCAACTAAAGATTCTGACGCAACTTAAGCTCAGCTAATGGATGGTCTCGATTCGGCGCAGCTACGGACACTCGCGGCGGTGGTGGCGGAGGGCAGCTTCGACGCGGCGGCCCGGCTGCTGCACGTCACGCCGTCGGCGGTGAGCCAACGGATCAAGGCGCTGGAGGAGACGGTCGGCCAGGTCCTGGTCCGCCGCGCCCGTCCGTGCGTGGCAACCGACGCCGGCCGCCCGCTGCTGCGCCTGGCCGGCCAGCTCGCGCTGCTCGAACGGGAGGCGCTGGCCGATGCTCGCAGCCCGCTGGCCGGCGGTGGCCTGATCCGGGTCGCCGTGGTGGTAAACGCGGACTCGTTGGCCACCTGGTTCCCCGCCGCGCTGGCCCGGCTGCCGCAGCGGGCCGGGCTCTCGTTCGACCTGCGGCGGGACGATCAGGACCACACTGCCGAGTTGCTTCGCGACGGTTCGGTGACGGCGGCGGTCACCGCCCAGCGGGAGGCCGTGCAGGGCTGCCGGGTGCTGCGGCTCGGGGCCATGCGCTACCGCGCGCTCGCCACGCCGGAATTCGCTGCTTCCCACTTCGGTGAGGGACTCACCGCGTCCGCGCTGGCGGGCGCGCCGCTGACCGTCTTCGACCGGAAGGACCGGGTGCAACACCGGTTCATCAGGGCGGTGGTCGGTCGACCGCTCGACCCGCCGGTGCACTACGTGCCGTCGGTGCCGGCCTTCAGTGCGGCGATCCGGCTCGGGTTGGGCTGGGGCCTGGTGCCGGAACAGATCGCCGGGGCCGACCTGGCCGCCGGTCACTGTGTCGACCTCGCACCGGGTCGACACCTCGACGTGCCCCTGTACTGGCAGCACTGGCGGCTGGAGTCCGACGTGCTGAACGCCCTGACCGCCGCCGTCCGCGCGGTTGCCGCCGAAACCCTGCGCTGACTTCCCGCCGGGCGCTCAGGCGATGGTGCAGATGGGCGCACCGGCGGTGATCACGGCGCCGACCTCGGCGCTGAGACCGCTGACCGTACCCGCCTTGTGCGCGTGCAGCGGCTGCTCCATCTTCATCGCCTCCAGCACCACGACCAGGTCGCCCTCGGCCACCGTGTCGCCGTCCGCCACCGCGATCTTGACGATGGTGCCCTGCATCGGCGAGGTGAGCGCGTCGCCGCCGACCGGAGCCCCGGCCTTGGCGCCGCCGCGCCGGGTCGACTTGCGGGCGGCGGGTGCCGCTGTGGTCGTACTCCCACCGAAGCCGGCGGGGAGGCTGACCTCGATGCGCTTGCCGCCCACCTCGACCACGACGGTGTCGCGCTCGGCCGGCGCTTCGGCGGGGCCGGCGGCGGCGGTGAAGGGCGGCACGGTGTTGTGGAACTCGGTCTCGATCCACCGGGTGTGCACTGTGAACGGCTCGGCGGTGAACGCCTCGTCCCGCACGACGAGCCGGTGGAACGGCAGCGCGGTGGCCATCCCGTCGAGGACCATCTCGTCCAGTGCGCGGCGGGCGCGCTCCAGCGCCTCGGTCCGCGTCTCACCCGTGATGATCACCTTGGCGAGCAGCGAGTCGAAGTTGCCGCCGATCACGTCGCCGGCCGAGATGCCGGTGTCTACCCGCACACCCGGCCCGCTGGGCAGGCGCAGCGCGGTGACAGTGCCGGGGGCGGGCAGGAAGTTGCGGCCCGGGTCCTCGCCGTTGATCCGGAACTCGATGGCGTGCCCGCGCGGCGTCGGGTCCTCGGTGATCCGCAGCTTCTCGCCGTCGGCGATCCGGAACTGCTCGCGGACCAGGTCGATGCCGGCGGTCTCCTCGGTGACCGGGTGCTCGACCTGGAGTCGGGTGTTGACCTCCAGGAAGGAGATCGTGCCGTCGACGCCGACCAGGTATTCCACGGTGCCGGCGCCGTGGTAGCCGGCTTCGCGGCAGATCGCCTTGGCGCTCTCGTGGATCTGCGCGCGCTGGGCGTCGGTGAGGAACGGCGCGGGCGCCTCCTCGACGAGCTTCTGGTGACGTCGCTGCAACGAGCAGTCCCGGGTGCCCACCACGATCACGTTGCCGTGCTGGTCGGCGAGGACCTGCGCCTCGACGTGCCGGGGCTGGTCGAGGTACCGCTCGACGAAGCACTCGCCCCGACCGAACGCCGTGACCGCCTCCCGGGTGGCCGACTCGAACAGTTGCGGGATCTCCTCCATCGTGCGGGCGACCTTGAGGCCGCGCCCACCGCCACCGAAGGCGGCCTTGATGGCGACCGGCAGGCCGTGGTCGACGGCGAAGGCCATCACCTCGTCCGGGCTGGCCACCGGGTCCGGGGTGCCGGGGACCAGCGGCGCGCCGGCCCGCTGGGCGATGTGCCGGGCGGTGACCTTGTCGCCCAGGTCGCGGATCGCCTGCGGGGTGGGGCCGATCCAGGTCAGCTCGGCGTCGATGACGGCCTGGGCGAAGTCGGCGTTCTCGCTGAGGAAGCCATAACCCGGGTGTACGGCGTCAGCGCCGGCCCGAGCGGCGACGTCGAGCAGCTTGTCGATGCGCAGGTAGGTCTCGGTCGCGCTGTCCCCGCCGAGCGCGTACGCCTCGTCCGCGAGGGTGGCGTGCAGGGCGTCGCGGTCGGAGTCCGCGTACACGGCGACGCTGCCCAGGTCGGCGTCGCGGCACGCGCGGATCACCCGGACGGCGATCTCGCCGCGGTTGGCGATGAGTACCTTGCGCACCTTCGTGGCTCCTCCCGGGCAGGTTACTGACGGGGAGTGTATCGGCCGCCCACGGCGGCCCTAACGATCGCTCAGTGTGGGATGCCGCACTGCATCCGCCACGGTTTAGTCAAACTTGTCTATTACGCTTATCGGGTGTCTTCGACTCGGATGATGATTCTCGGTCTGGTGCGGTGGATGCAGCCCGTGCACGGCTACGACGTGCGCCGTGAGCTGCTGAGCTGGAGCGCCGACAAGTGGGCGAACGTACAGCCCGGATCGATCTATCACGCCCTGCGCAAGCTCACCGAGGAAGGACTGCTCCGCGCCGTAGCGACCGAGCAGGTGGGCGCCCGTCCGGCGCGGACCACGTACGAGGTGACGGTCAAGGGGGAGGACGAGTTCGAGACGCTGCTGCGCAACTCCTGGTGGACCATCACCGAGCCCGCCGACCCGTTCGTGGCGGCCTTCTCCTTCCTGCCGGCCATGCCGCGCGCCGAGGCGGCCGCCGCCCTGCGTAACCGGGCCAACCTGCTGCGCGCCGGCGTCGAGTCCATGCGCGCCTCGTTGGAGTCGGACTGGGTGCGCAACCGCAAGCCTGTGCACGTGGGCTGGATGTTCGAGCTGTGGTCGGCGCGGGCGGAGGCGGAGATGAGCTGGTGCGAGCGGATCGCGGAGCGGATCGATTCCGGAGTGTCGTACCTGCCTGCTGAGCTGGATGAAGCGCAGGGTTGGTCGGGGTGGAGGGACGGCGTGGAGCCGCCCGACACCAACGCGGAATAATCAACGTTGACTAAAAAAGCTATATCGCGTTAGCCTGCTGGCGGCACAGCGGGGGAGTGCGCCGTCCGGCGTTCGCCCACTCGATGGCCGGCCCGACCGGCCCGAACGACCAGGAGCAGAAATGATCGAGACCAGGGGGCTGCGGAAGTCGTTCCGCTCCCGCGCGGGTCGAGAGACGAAGACGGTGGACGCCGTGCGGGGCGTCGACCTTGACGTTGCCAAGGGCGAGATCTTCGGCTTCCTCGGCCCGAACGGCGCCGGCAAGACCACCACGCTGCGGATGCTCGCCACGCTGATCGAGCCGGACGGCGGCGAAGCCACCATCGCGGGCGCCGACCTGCGCAAGGACCCGGCCGAGGTGCGCCGCCGCATCGGGTACGTCCCGCAGGGCGGCAGCACCTGGGACGAGTCCACCGCCCGCGAGGAGCTGGTGCTGCACGCCCGGATGTACGGCATCAGCAAGGTCGACGCGCAGCGGCGCGCCGCCCGCGCCCTGGACGCCTTCCAGCTCACCGAGTACGCCGACCGCAAGTGCAAGACCTACTCCGGCGGCCAGCGTCGTCGGGTGGAGATCGCCCTCGGCATCATCCACGAGCCGAAGATCGTTTTCCTGGACGAGCCGACCACCGGCCTCGACCCGCAGAGCCGCGCCCACATGTGGGACGAGATCCGGCGGCTCCGCGCCGACGGGATGACCGTCTTCATCACCACCCACTACCTGGACGAGGCCGACGCGCTCTGCGACCGGATCGCGATCATGGACAACGGCGAGGTGGTGGCCGAGGGCACACCAACCGAGCTCAAACGGGAGATCTCCGGCGACGTGGTGCTGGTCGGTCTCGACCTGGCCGCCACCCCGCAGGCCGCCCAGACGCTCGACGGCGAGCCGTACGTCAACAAGCTGGAGACTGTCGACGAGGGTGGCCTGCGCCTCTACGTCGACGAGGGCGCCACCGCCATCCCGCAGGTGCTGCGCCGACTCGACCACGCCGGGCTGGAGCTGCGCTCGATCGAGCTGCACCGACCCAGCCTGGACGACGTCTTCCTCACCAAGACCGGCCGCTCGCTGCGCGAGTCCTGACCACCGGAGACGACTCTCATGAAATTCGCCCGTGACACGTGGCTGATCTTCCAGCGCCAGATCCAACTCCTGCTACGCAACCCGGTCTGGGTCTTCGTCGGCGTGTTCCAGCCGGTCATGTACCTGCTGCTCTTCGCCCCGCTGCTCAAGCCCGCACTTAACGCGCCCACCCAGGCCGCCGCCTACAAGATCTTCGTACCGGGTCTGCTGGTGCTGCTGGCCATCTTCGGTGGCCTGTTCCAGGGCTTCGGCCTGATCGCCGAGCTGCGAGCCGGCGTCATCGAACGCTCCCGGGTCACCCCGATCAGTCGGCTCGCCCTGCTGCTCGGCCGCTCGCTGCGCGACGTGGTCTCGCTCCTTGTGCAGGCGGTCATCATCACGCTCTTGGCGCTCATCTTCGACCTGCGGGTGTTCATCGGGGACCTGCTGCTGGCGTACCTGATGCTCGCCCTGATCGCCCTCATGACCTCGGCCGTCTCCTACGGCGTCGCCCTCAAGGTCAAGAGCGAGGATGCGCTCGCCCCGCTGATGAACACGGTGGCGCAGCCGGTGCTGCTGCTCTCCGGCATCCTGCTGCCGCTGACCTTCGCACCCGGCTGGTTGCAGGGCATCGCCAACTGGAACCCGTTCTCCTGGGCTGTCGACGGCACCCGGGCACTGTTCGCCGGTGACCTGGGCAGCGACAAGGTCTGGCAGGGCCTCAGCATCACAGCGGTCCTCGCCGCGCTGGGCGTCTACTGGGCCGCCCGCCAGTTCGCCCGCAGCGTCCGCTGACGCTGGGTCGGCTGTTCCTGGTTATCGGGGTGTCCCTTCGTCGGGGACACCCCGATATCCGTTTTCGGAGGTCGCTCTGTCCGGCTGTCGCTGACCCTCAGCGGACCCGGGCGAGGGTGAGGCCGTCCGCGATCGGCAGCATCACCGGGTCCACCCGTACGTCGGCGAGGACCTCGTCGTTGAACGCGGCGATGGCCCGGTCATTGGCGTCCTGCGGGGCGATGACCCGCCCGCCCCGCAACACGTTGTCGACGGCTATCACCCCACCCGGACGCATCCGGGGCACCAGTTCCGCCCAGTAGATCGGGTAGCCGGTCTTGTCCGCGTCGATGAACGCGAAGTCCAGGTGTCGCTCGTGCGGCAACTCCCGCAGCCCGTCCGCCGCCGGGCCGATGCGCAGGTCGATGAGATCCTGCACGCCGGCCCGCGCCCAGTAGCGCCGGGCGATGCCGGTGAACTCCTCGGAGATGTCGAAGCAGGTCAGTCGCCCACCCTCGGGCAACCCGCGGGCGATCGCCAGCGACGAGAGCCCGGTGAACGTGCCGACCTCGACGGCCTGCCGCACGCCGAGCAGCCGGGTGAGGAACGTCAGGAACGCGGCCTGCTCCGGAGCCACCTGCATGGTGGCGTGCTCCGGCAGCACCGACCGGGTCTCCTCGGCCAGGTCATTGATGATCTCGTCCGGCGGGGAGCCGTGTGCGACCAGATAGGCGTGCAGCTCGTTGGTGAGCGGGATCGACTTGGTGGTCATGACCGGACGTTACCGAGCGGCTCGACAGTTTGGCCGCCCGGCGCGACAGTCGTCCACAGGTCGGTGATCCGCAGATCCAGCTCGGCGAGGAGCCGGCGCAGCAGCGGCATCGACAGCCCGACCACAGTCCCCGGGTCACCCTCGATTCGTTCCACGAACGGCCCACCCAGCCCGTCGATAGTGAACGCACCGGCCACCGCCAGCGGCTCACCAGTGGCCACGTACGCGGCGATCTCGTCGTCACTGATGTCAGCGAAGTGGACAGTGGTCGACGCGACCGCCTCCGCGCGCCGGCCCGCACTAACGTCGACCAGGCAGTGCCCGCTGTGCAGAACGCCACTGCGTCCCCGCATCCGCAGCCACCGCCGGGTCGCGTCAGCCGCATCCGCCGGCTTGCCGAGGATCTCCCCGTCGAAGGCGAGCACCGAGTCGCAGCCGATCACCAACGTCCGCTGATCGGCGGTCGCGTTGAGCCGGGTCAACACCGCCTGCGCCTTCAGGCGAGCCAACTCCAGGCACAACTCCTCGGCCCGCTCGGTCACCACCAGGGACTCGTCCACCCCGCTGACCAGCACCTCCGGCTCGACGCCGGCAGCCTGGAGCAACTTACGACGGGCAGGGCTCGCCGAAGCGAGCACGAGGCGGAGCGGCAAAGTCTCAGACACCACCCCGACGTTACCGCCCAACCCCCCTCCAAGACCGACACCCCGCCCAGCACGGCCCTGTGGCCGGGCGCCCTTGGCCGGCCGGGTGGTCGGGCGCCCTTGGGGCGGCCGGGCGGCCAGCGCTTCGTTGATCATTCAGCGACTGATTCTGGGTGGTGGATCATCACCACGCCGGCGTCGCCGCGCTATCACGGCCCACCCGACCCCGGCAGCCACGAGCACCCCGAGCGTGGCCAGCCCACGCGCGGTCGCGCTACCGCTCGCATCACCCGGCTGAGCGCCAGCCGTCGTCGTCGGGCCAGCACCGGCCGGAGCGCTCACCGATTCAAACCCCAGCGGCGGTACGTCTGCCGTCAGCGCCGCCACAAGATCGATCACTCCATAGCCGTACTCGTCGTCACGCCCCGGAGGGCCCTTGTCGACGGCGGTGGCCGTGAGCCGGTGCGCTACCTCTCGGGCCGGCAGGTACGGGTACTTGGACCGGATCAACGCAGCCGCGCCCGCAACGATCGCCGTTGCGTCAGAGGTGCCGGTGCCTTTGCGGTACTTGCCGTCGATGCTCGTGCTGTAGATGTCAACGGCGGGCGCAACCACGTCAATCTCCGGCCCAGATACCGAAAAGCTGGCGTGACTCCCGCTTTGATCTATACCGCCTACAGCGACCACGCCCGGATAGGCTGCCGGAAAGCTAACATATTCATCCCGAGGTCGGTTACCTGTCCCTGCAACCACGACTACATTCGCTTGCATTGCCATCTCAATGGCTCGTTTTAGCCGACTATTGGGCCCTGCGACCGAAGAGATGCTGATGACCGAAGCGCCTTTGGCGACAGCAAAATCGATGCCGGACGCAAGATTGTCACTGTCGCCATCTTGATCTGTTCGGCTGGTTCGGATTGGTAGGATCTTGGCTTCTGGGGCGATGCCAAGAGCGCCAAGATTTCCGGACTGTCCGTGAGCGGCGATTAGACCGGCCATTCCGGTGCCATGGCTGTTGCCGTCCTGCCAGCCGTCGTCGCCGTCGGGAAAGACGATGTCGGCGCCGGTTAGGAGATTGTCGCGAAGGTCGGGGTGCGGTGTGACGCCGGTGTCTGGGACGGCCACCATTATGCCCTTGCCTTTGCTTAACCTTTGAGCTTCGCCGGCCTTTAGATATTCCAGGTGCCACTGATCCTTGCGTATCCGCTCGACATCTTTTGGCCCAGGGTTGTTCTGAGATGACGCCGGGGCTGGGAGTAATGTGAAGGTGAGGCTAAGGCTGGCTAACAGCGCTCTGAAGGGCCGCAGGGTCAACGGTCTATGCCAATAGCCGGGCCGGGGTCGGTTGGGCCCTCATCGTTCGGTGGTCGAACGATTGGGGCTACGCCTTCGTCTGTCGCCCAGGGGTTGTCAGGATCCCGGCGGCGCCTTTCCGCGTCGGGATCTAGCCGAAAGCCGGGCCGCGGCGATGCTCCGCCACCGGCGCTGTGACCGAGGCCGGAGCCGAAGCCGAAGGGAGGAGTTCCCTGAATCGCATTCAAGCCTCGGCCGCCTCCAGGGCGAGAGCCTGCGCCGCCAGTGGGCCCTGTCCCGGCGCTGCCGCCACCTATTACACCGCCCACCGGATTAATTCGACGGGGTGCGCTGGCGCCGGCTGCGGGTGGCCCGAATCCCATCGCAGGCCCTCCGCCGATTAGGCCGCCAGGAGGCATCGGACGCGGTTGCGCTGCAGGTTTGCCAGCAGAGCCTGTGGCGTTGGCCGGGGGGTTGGCAGAGGGGGGCCGCAAACGCGATGCCTCAGCAGCATCACCACGTGCGGAATTTGCAGGCGGTAGGGGCGACACGCCGACTCCAGGTGTTGAACCGGAAACTACTGGCGGCGTAGCTCCGATTGGCGGGACTGGGGTCGTGGAGCCGGGAGCGATTACGCTACCTGCTCCGCCAAGAACTGGTCCGACGCCAGGGCTTGTTATTGGCCAGGATTGACCTGCGGAAGCCCTTGGGCGAGTTGTAGGGGATTTTGGGAGAGGCACCGCTATTACTGGAGGAATTGCAGGGGCGGCGGAGGTTCCGCCGTAAACATTCGTCTCACTCTGATCGATCCCGGGGTTTGCCTTAGGCGCCACGGGTGGTTTTTGGAGGGTTGCTTGGGCTTGTTGGAGTTCGCCGCTCAGGGTGAACATCATGGATCGGGCCTGCACGTTGAGTCGTTCCAACTCACCATCAGCAACGGGCGGCGTGGCAGCCCGGTTGCCCATCACCGCTTTCGGGTCGGCGACCATCGACTCGTACGCCTGCTTCTGCTGGAACTTGGTCGCGTACTCCTCGTAGATCTTGCGGAGTGCGCCGCGGGTGGTGCCGATGGCCTGGGTCGCGGCGGACAGCGCGGTGTAGTTCGCGGCGGCGGCGTCGTGGGTGCGCTGGACCTTGTCGATGAGTTCGTCGAGTTCGGCAAGGTACGTGCGGGAGGCGGCGCTGGTTTCGGGGGGCCACGCCTCGGCGAGTCCGCGTCGGTACTGCTGGAGGCGACCGAGGTGGATTTGCGCCAGGTCGCAGACCTTGCGCCAGCCGGCTACCTGTTTCCAGTGGTTGGCGGTGTCGTGGTCCTGGAGGCAGGCCCACATGCTGTTGACGTCCATGAGCTGCCAGTCGGTGAGGCCGGAGGTGCGGCCGGTGCCCCGTTCGATCACGGCAGCACCACCGGTCCTGCGGCGTCGGGGCTGGTCGGGTCGGTCAGGGTTGGCGTCGGGCCGCCGGGGAGGACGCTGGCCGGGTTGGCGAGGGCTCGTTGCACGTCGATCACTCGGGCGGCGGTGAAGGCGTCGCTGTCGGCGTAGTGGGTGGCGACCTGGTCGGCGGCGGCGGCCAGGTGGCCGGTGGCGCCTCGGACGGCGTACACCATGTCGGCGGTGGCCTGCTGCGTCTCGTGGTGAGCGTGCAGGAAGGTGACCAGCTCGATGAAGGCGTCGCAGGGGTTGGGCAGCTTCGCGGACATGTCTTCGGCGATGTACGACAGGTGCGGCGCGTAGTTGCTCTCGACCTCGGCGGCGAGCCGGTCGGCGAACTCTCTGAGCTGGCTGATGTCGGCTTCGATGCCGCCGTAACCGCGTAGCCAGGGTGCTGGCCGGTCCTCTTCGGGGATCATGGATCCTCCCTACCCGTAGCGGAACCGTTTCCCTGAGTGAGGTTAACGGCTCAACGCCACCCTGACAGCCCCCCGTACCGGTAGGTCTCGGGTTATCGGGGCAGGCCGGCGGCGCGCCACCCGCGGGAGCCCCCGGGTCGACCGCTGCGCGCCCAGGCGGACGGGGTCGTCGGCACGGGGGCGGCGGACGGACGGGGCCGGATGATGATCGCCCCCACCAGAGCGGCCAACTCCTCGGCGGTGGGCACGCCGCGGACGACCCGGAACAGCGGCTCTTCGGCAGACATGCCGCCAGGGTACGCGGCGCGAAGTTACCCGAAGCGCACAGTGGCGTGCCGGCGGTGTGAGCGTCAGCGGGTCCGGGTACCGTCTCACCGATGTCGAACGCGCTTCCCCAACTCGTCGCTGACCGATACCGGCTTCTGTCGCCGCTCGGCCAGGGCGGCATGGGCCGGGTGTGGAAGGCGCGCGACGAGGTGCTGCATCGGGACGTCGCCATCAAGGAGTTGGTGCCGCCGCCCGGTCTCACCGATGAGGAGCGCCGCGAGATGCGCGAGCGCTCGTTGCGGGAGGCGCGGGCCATCGCCCGGCTCAACCACGCCAACGTCGTCCGCATCTTCGACGTGTTGCGCACCGACGGCGATCCGTGGATCGTCATGGAGTACGTGGCGTCGAAGTCGTTGCAGGACACTCTCGCCGAGGACGGCCCGGTGTCGGTGGCCCGCACTGTGGAGATCGGCCTGGGCGTGCTGGGCGCGCTCAGCGCCGCGCACAAGGCGGGTGTCATGCACCGCGACGTGAAGCCCGGCAACGTGTTGCTCGGCGACGACGGCCGGGTGGTGCTGACCGATTTCGGTCTCGCCACGATCCCCGGTGACCCCAATGTGACCCGCACCGGCATGGTGCTCGGCTCACCCGCGTACATCTCGCCGGAGCGGGCTCGGGACGGCACGGCCGGTCCGGAGGCCGACCTGTGGTCGTTGGGCGCGACGCTCTACGCGGCGGTCGAGGGCAAGTCGCCGTACGCCCGGCCGTCGGCGATCGGCACCCTGGCCGCGTTGGCCACCGAGCCGATTCCGCCGCCGAAGAACGCCGGCCCACTCAAGGCCGTCCTCAACGGGCTGCTGCGCAAGGACCCGAACGAGCGGATCACCGCCGAGGTGGCGGAGCGCTTGCTGCGCCGCGCCGGGGGCAAGCGGTCGCGCGGCATCTCCCTGCTTGATGGCGTACGCCGGCCTGGGCCGAACGGCCCGCGTGAGCCGCGCCCGCCGCACGTGCCGGCGCCGCGACCGGCCGAGAGTGTCGACCGGCCGGTGTCGCCGCCGGCCGCCGCCGCGAGCACCTCGGCCGCCACCTCCGCTGCCGCCGCGACCCCCACCGCCGATGCCACGCCGACGGCCGTCGTCTCTTCCGACGCGGCCGCCGACCCGACCGCGCTGGTGCCCACCGAGCCGGCCGCAGCCGCACCGGCGGAGCCGACCGCCACGATCGACCGCCCGTCCGAGGTCGAGCCGGTAGATGCCGAGCCGACCGCGAAGGTCACGGCCGCACCCGACACGAGCGGCGACGGTACGACGAACGTCGACGACGAGCCGACCGTTGTCGACGGCCCGCCGGTGGCTCCGGAGCAGCGGAAGCCGACCACCCCGACGTCGCTCATGCCGCCGGTGAGTCCGGCCGGCCGCGCTGCGGTGCCGCTCTCGGATGGCACGAAGCCGAACAACACCCGACGTAACCTGCTGATCGGCGCCGTTGTCGCCCTGCTGCTGATCGGCCTCGTGGTGGTCGTGCCGATGCTGACCACTGACGACGACAAGACCCCGCAGGCCAACCCGACCAGCGCTGCCGCGACCTCGGCGCCCGCGCCGACCTCCGCCGCGCCGGCGCCCACCACCGGTGCCCCCAGCGCGACGCCGTCGGCCACCCCCTCGGTCGACCCGAACGCGCTGCCGGCGGGCTGGAAGCTGCACCGGGACCCGTTCGGCTTCGCCCTGCCGATCCCCGACGGTTGGGTGCGTAGCACGCCCCCCGACAAAACTGTCGTCTTCGAGGATCCCAACGGACCGGGCGAGCTGCTGGTGCAGTGGACCGACAGGCCGGCGAAGGATGCGGTCGCGGACTGGCGGGAGCAGGAGCCGCGGCGCGCTAGCCGCGTCAACAACTACCAAAAACTCAGCATCGTGGGCTGCGACTTCTGGAAGACCTGCGGCGACTGGGAGTGGCTGGAGACCCGGGACGGGCAGCGGATCCACGTCCGCAACCGGGGGTTCGTGACGGCCAAGAACCGCGGTTACGCCCTGCGGTGGGAGATCGCGGAGAAGGACTGGCAGGCCAACCTGCCGAACTTCGACCGGATCGCCAAGGGTTTCGTGCCCGACCGTCAGGACTGAAACTCATTCGCATGACCTTGCGTCGTCGTGGGTACTTGACCTTCGACGACGGAAGGAGGCACGACATGGGTTACCGACGGAGGGACGCTCGGCCCCGGCTGGCACTGTGGATGCTCGTGGCGCTCGGCGACGCGATCCTGCTGCTGGTCAGCGCGGGGGTTTCGGTGCTCATCGCACTGCTCGGCGTCGCGATCGTTGCCGGCTTTGGCGTGGCTGCCTGGCGGTTGACCCGCCGGGGCGCGCTGGCTCGTGAGGATGCTGTGGTGCCGGCCCTGAGCCGGCGGCGGGCTTGACCCCGTACCCGGTGGTGTGGCGGCAGCCGGACCGATTGTCGACCGTGATGGTGACCGTCGATCCCGCTGCCGCCAACGGCCCGGTCAGGTGTTGTTGGCCAACGCGATCAGGCGGCTCCGGTCGCCGTTCCAGTAGTTGCGGTCCACGTTGCCGCTGATCCCGGAGACCGCGCCGGTGCTGGTGTACTGCCAGAAGCTCCACACCGACGCGCCGGCCGGCAGGGCCCCGGGCGTGCTCGACCAGCGGGCCAGCCAGAGCGGGTGGTTCGCCCACGGGCCGGTCCAACTGCCGGTGCACTGGTTCCACCAGCTCGTGGTGGTGTAGATGACCGCGTACCGGCCGGTGCGGGAGCGGTAGGTGTTCAGGAAGTCCTGCACCCAGTTGCGCATCCCGGTCGTGCTGAGCCCGTAGCAGTAGCCGCCGGCGTACGGGTTGCCCTCGATGTCCAGCGCGGCCGGCAGGGTGCGGCTGTCCGCGGACCAGGCGCCGCCGTTGGAGGCCAGGTAGTTGGCCTGGGTCGAGCCGGCGGAGATGTTCGGGCGGGCGAAGTGGTACGCCCCGCGAATCACCCCGGCGTTGTACGAGTTGACGTAGTTGGCGTTGAAGTTCGGGTCCTTGTAGCTGGTGCCCTCGGTCGCCTTGATGAAGGCGAACTGGATGCCCGCGTTGCGGACGCTGGTCCAGTTGATGGTGCCCTGATAGCGGGAGACGTCGACACCGGGTGTGGTGGCGGCGGCCGCCGGTCCGGCGGTCGCGACCAGGGCCGCCGCCGCGGTGGCGAGGACGGTGAGGCCGGCCGCGAGCGCGCGGCGCAGCGATGATCGGGTACGGGCCATGAGTGCCTCCAAGGACGTCGCTCTATCGACATTCATCTTTGGAGGTAAGTGCCCTAGATCACAAGGGTGACCGGAAAAAAGCTTCATCGACGCGCCATGCGGGACCGCTGGCCGAGACCGGACGGATCAGCGCAGCGTGGCCGGGTCGAGTTGCCAGCGGAACGGCTCGACGACGGTCAGCGTCTCGCCGGGCTTGGCCACCTGGTCCTCGACGTAGTGCTCACCATCCAACCGGAACAGCCGCAACGAGTGAGCGTCCCCATCCTGCTCGACAAGCAGATACCAGGGGATTCGCGCAATGGCGTAGAGCTGCATCTTGAGCAGGCGGTCGGCTGCGGCGTTGCCCGGCGAGACGACCTCACCGACGAGAGACACTCGGTCGGAGTCGAGATAGGTGCCGTCGTCGTCGGCGTCGGTGACGACGAGATCCGGGATGACGACCCGGTCGACGCCGAGCCGGACGTTGATCGCGTCATAGACCAGGAGACCGCGAGGCTCTGCTGCTGCCTCGATGCTGTTCGCCAGCCGGCGCGACACCCGCTGGTGCCGTCGGCTCGGTGCAGGGCTCACCAGCAGGCTCCCGTCGAGCAGCTCGATCCGGTCAGGCGTCTCGCCCAAGGCGAAGTAGTCGGCCTCGGTCCACAGGCCGACGTGCGGCTCCAGGGGGGCTGCGCTCACCTGCGTCCACCTCCCGCTTCACTCGCCACCCGATCAGTTTCACAGGATACGAGCCGGTGCCTCGGGAGCGACACGGAACGCCGCCGGTAGGCTCGCGCCCCATGATGTCGATCGACGGGCTGGGCGACCTGTGGGACACGCTGTTCGGCGCGCAGCCGGACCCGCCCGCGCTGCTGGTGTTGATCACCGGGGCCGTAGCGCTGGTGGTGGTCTCCACCCGGCTGCCGTGGCGGATCGCCCGTAACGCCGTCACCATCGCGCACGAGGGCGGGCACGCCCTGATCGCCCTGCTCACCGGCCGCAAGCTGCACGGCATCCGGTTGCACTCGGACACGTCCGGGCTGACGCTCTCCGCCGGCCGTCCCACCGGGCCGGGCATGATCCTCACCCTGCTCGCCGGATACGTCGCGCCGCCGCTGGTGGGGCTGGCCGGCGCCTGGCTGCTCGGCGGCAACCGGATCACCCTGCTGCTCTGGGTGGCGGTGGCGCTGCTGCTGGCCATGCTCGTCATGATCCGAAACGTCTTCGGCGTGGTGTCGTTGCTGATCACCGGGGCGCTGGTGTTCGCCGTCTCGTGGTACGCGACGCCGCAGGTCCAGGCCGCTTTCGCGTACGCCGGGGTGTGGTTCCTGCTGCTCGGTGGGGTGCGGCCGGTAGTCGAGCTGCAACGGCAGCGTTCGCGGGGTCGGATGCCCGCCTCCGACGCCGACCAGTTGGCCGGGCTCACCCCGTTCCCGCCGCTCTTCTGGGTTGGCGTCTTCGCCCTCGTCAACCTGGCGGCCCTGATCGCCGGCGCCCTGCTGCTAACCGGCCCGATGCTCGCAAGCGCCGGCCTGACGCTCTAACCCCGCCTCAACCCCGCCTCCGCCCGGGTCGATCAAGGAGTTGTGGTGGGGCGCGAAAGCCGCAATACCCCCGCAGTCAGGCACCACAACTCCATGATCGGCGGGGGAAGGGGTGGCGGAGGGGCACGGGCTGGAGAGGCGCGGGCGGGCAGAATGGGGCCATGCGATACGTGATCATCGGCGCGGGTGCTGTCGGCGGGACCATCGGCGTACGGCTGGCCCAGGCCGGCCGGGACGTGACACTGGTGGCCCGCGGCGCCCACCTGGACGCGATCCGTGCGCGGGGTCTGACAGTGCGGCAGCCCGACGGTGAGGTCACCGCCCGGCTCGCGGCAGTGGACCGGCCCACCCACCAGCCTCTGCCGGCGGACACCGTGCTGATCCTCACCGTGAAGTCGCAGGACACCGCCGGCGCGCTTGCCGCCTGGGTGGACGCGCCGGTGGTCGGCGGCGGCACTGCGGGCGAGCGTCTGCCGCTGGTGACAGCGCAGAACGGGGTGGCCAACGAGCGGGCCGCGCTGCGCCTCTTCGCCGACGTGCACCCGGTCTGCGTCTGGCTGCCGGCCACCCACCTGGAACCGGGTGTGGTGGTCGCCAACGGGTACCCGCATCCGGGGATGCTCCACATCGGGCGGTACCCCGGGGGCGCCGACGGCACCGACCGGGCGATCGCCGCCGACCTGACCGCCGCCGGTTTCGTCGCCCCGGTCCGCACCGACGTGCTGCGCTGGAAGTACGGCAAGCTGCTCAGCAACCTCGGTAACGGCCTACAGGCGTTGCTCGGCCAGGACATCCCGGACGCGCTGGTCGAGCGGGTACGCGCCGAGGGCGTCGCCGCGCTCGCCGCCGCCGGCATCGCACACACCTCGCCCGAGGAGGAGAAAGCCGAACGCGGCGACCTGGTCGGGCAACGCCCGGTCGACGGCGAGGCCCGTTCCGGCGGCTCCACCTGGCAGAGCCTGGCCCGGGGCACCGGCTCGACCGAGGTCGACCACCTCAACGGTGAGATCGCGTTGCTCGGCCGGCTGCACGCCGTACGGACGCCGGTCAACGTCGCAGTGCAGCGGGCCGTACGCAGGGCGGTCCGAGAGCGGATCGGGGCCGGCGCGTTCCCGCTCAGCGAGCTGGAAAAGTCGATCGCCTGACCGGGCAACCAACGGCCCTTGCCGGTGCGTGTTCCCAGCGACCGACACGGGGAGGTAGCGGGTGCCGGACGTCGACGGGTTCGACGAGTTCTACCAGGGGAGTCGGCAACGACTCCTCGGGTTCGTCTACGCCCTCACCGGCGATCGGGGTGAGGCGCAGGACGCGGTGCAGGAGGCGTACGTCCGGGCGTGGCAGCGCTGGTCGACGGTGAGCCGGTACGACGAACCGGAGGCGTGGGTGCGGGTCGTGGCCAGCCGCATCGCGGTCAGCCGGTGGCGCAGCCTGCGCAGTCGTGCTCGCGCGTACCTGCGACACGGGGCCGTCGAGACCGTTCCCGGCCCGGGCACCGACACCGTCGATGTGGTCGCCGCGCTGCGTCTGCTACCCGAGGAGCAACGCGTCGCCATCGCCCTGTACTACCTGGTCGGCATGCCGGTCGCCGAGGTCGCGCGGGAGACCGCGGCCCCGGTGGGCACGGTCAAGGCTCGACTCTCCCGGGGGCGCGCCGCGCTCGCCGGTCTGCTCGCCGTCTCTGACCTGGAGGAGGCCACCGATGCGTGACGAACCGACCTTCGTCGAACACGTCCGGCGGGACCTGCTCGACGTGCGCTGGCTCGGCCCGGAGGAGATCCGCTCCCGGGCCCGCCGCCGCAGCCAGCGCAAGGTCGTGGTGGCCACCGTCGTGCTGGCCCTCGCCGGGGTTTCCGCCGTGGCGGTCGCCGCGCCGAGGACGTCCCCGCCATTGGTTCAGCCGGCAGCCTCCGCCTCGCCCACCCGGCACGAGATCACCACCGACGCCCTGCTGCAGCCGGCCGACCTGCCGGAGCCGGTTTACGTGCAGCTCAGCCAGGCAGGTCTGGGCGAGCCGGTCCGGCTGGACGATACGCTCGGCCGTTGCCGGACGAGCCAGGGGCAATCGGACGGCTGGCAGATGTCCATCCTGTCCCGTTCACAGACCCTCATGCGGAAGGCCACTCAGGGCGTCCTGGTGCCGGGCGACGCCCTGGCCATGCAGGATCTCTTCAGGCTGGAACCACAGACGGCTCGACAGCTCTTCACCAGTCTGGACGACCTGGTCGCGCCGTGCGCCGAGTGGCGAAGCGTCGAGCAGTGGGGGTTGGCGGGCACGGAGACGGTGGACAGCACCCACACCGTGGAGGTGATCCACCGGTGGGCGGTGGTGCAGCGGGGCTTCGCGGGGGACGACGCCGCCATCCTGCGGGACACGTTCACGGCTGCTCGGGACGTGCAGACCGGGCAGACGTTCGGCAATGCACCGCCGCCGACCCTCCTGGCCATCGTCCGGGTCGGTGACACTGTCTCGCTGCTCCGCATTGCAGATGGCGGCACCGAGGCGAAACTCCACCAGCTCGCCGTGGCGGCGGCAGCCCGGATGTGCGCCGCCGCCAACCCGGCCTGCTGACCCCAACCGAGGCGCTCGACCCGAGCAACATGCGGCGATGATCCGCGCAACATCAGGGATGTTGGTGCCTCCCGGCGCCCGGAGGCAGCAACAACGCTGAAGTTGCGCGGATCAGGGGCCGCAGGGGCCGCCACAAAGGCTCAGAGCGGGATGTTGCCGTGCTTCTTCGGCGGCAGGGTTTCCCGCTTGGTCCGCAGGACGCGCAGCGCCCGGACGATCTGGGTGCGCGTCTCGTGCGGAGCGATCACCGAGTCGATGTACCCGCGCTCGGCGGCCACGTATGGGTTGGCCAGGGTGTCCTCGTACTCGGCGATCTTCTCGGCCCGGACCGCCGCCGGGTCCTCGGCGCCGGCCAGCTCGGAGCGGTAGAGGATGTTCACAGCGCCCTGCGCGCCCATCACCGCGATCTGCGCTGTCGGCCAGGCGAAGTTCAGGTCCGCGCCGAGGTGCTTTGAGCCCATCACGTCGTACGCCCCGCCGTACGCCTTGCGGGTGATCACCGTGACCTTCGGGACGGTCGCCTCGGCGTACGCGTAGATGAGCTTCGCGCCCCGGCGGATGATGCCGTCCCACTCCTGACCGGTGCCGGGCAGGAAGCCGGGCACGTCCACGAAGGTCAGTACCGGGATGTTGAACGCGTCGCAGGTGCGAACGAAGCGTGCGGCCTTCTCCGAGGCGGCGATGTCCAGGGTGCCGGCGAAGTGCATCGGCTGGTTGGCCACCACACCGACCGGTCGCCCCTCGACCCGGCCGTAGCCGACCACGATGTTCTGCGCGTAGAGCGGCTGGACCTCGAGGAACTCCCCGTCGTCGAGGACCTGCTCGATCACCGTGTGGATGTCGTACGGCTGGTTGGCCGAGTCCGGGATCAGGGTGTCCAACTCCCGGTCCTCGTCGGTGACCTCAAGCGAAGCGGGGGCGTCGACGACTACCGGCTCGTCCAGGTTGTTCGACGGCAGGTACGACAGCAGCGCCTTGACGTAGTCGACAGCGTCCTCCTCGTCACTGGCGAGGTAGTGCGCGTTGCCGCTGCGGGTGTTGTGCGTACGCGCGCCGCCCAGCTCCTCCATGCCGACGTCCTCGCCCGTCACCGTCTTGATCACGTCGGGGCCGGTGATGAACATGTGCGAGGTCTGGTCGACCATCACCGTGAAGTCGGTGACCGCCGGGGAGTAGACGGCGCCGCCGGCACAGGGGCCCATCACCAGTGAGATCTGCGGGATGACGCCGGAGGCCCGCACGTTGCGGAAGAAGATCTCGCCGTAGAGACCGAGCGAGACGACGCCCTCCTGGATGCGCGCGCCGCCGGAGTCGTTGATGCCGACCACCGGGCAGCCGATCTTCATGGCCAGGTCCATCACCTTGACGATCTTCTCGCCGAAGACCTCGCCGAGCGAGCCACCGAAGACGGTGAAGTCCTGCGCGAAGACGCACACCTGCCGGCCGTCGACCGTGCCGTAGCCGGTGACCACACCGTCGCCGTACGGGCGGTTTCGCTCCAGCCCGAAGGCCGTGGACCGGTGCCGGGCCAGCTCGTCGAGTTCGACGAAGGAGCCCTCGTCGAGCAGCATCTCGATCCGCTCGCGGGCGGTCTTCTTGCCGCGCGCGTGCTGCTTCTCCACGGCGCGGGCCGACCCGGCGTGCACCGCCTCGTCGACCCGGCGCTCCAGGTCCGCCAGCTTGCCCGCGGTGCTGTGCATGTTGGTCCCGGTCTCGGTAGTCACCCAGGGAATATAACGATGGTTCAGGTGGGTGCCGCTGTGCAGTACGCCTCAGTGTCGACCGGAGCACCGCCGTAGGCTGGCGGAATGTCGGGCTCCCCGTACACCGATCTGGACCGGCCGCCGCTGTCGGCGGCCCGGCTGCGCCGCGCGTTGACAGCGCCGAACGGGCCGTGGGCCCGGCTGGAGCTGCGTGCCGAGACCGGCTCCACGAACGCCGACGTGGCCGAGGCGGCCCGGGCCGACGAGCCCGAGGGCCTGGTAGTGGTCGCCGAGCGGCAGACCGAAGGGCGCGGCCGGCGCGGTCGGATCTGGCAGTCGCCGGCGCGGGCCGGCATCGCGACGAGCGTCCTGCTGCGGCCCGGCGAGGCAGTGCCGGACCGCGGCTGGCTACCGGCGTCACCCACTGGGTACGGGTGGCTGCCGTTGCTGGCCGGCGTGGCGCTGGTCGAGGCGGTGGCCCGGCTGGCCGAGCTGGAAGCCGCCCTCAAATGGCCGAACGACCTGCTGATCGACGACGCGAAGTGCGCGGGTGTGCTGGCCGAGGCGGTGCCCGGACGTGTGCCGGACCAACCGCCGGCGATCGTGCTGGGCATCGGGCTCAACGTGACGTTGCGCGCCGACGAGCTGCCGGTGAACCCGACCGGGCTGCCGGCCACCTCGCTCCAACTGGCCGGCGCTGTGGCCACCGACCGGGATCCGCTGCTGCGGGCGCTGTTGCGCTCGGTCGCCGACTGGTACGACCGTTGGCGTTCGGCGGGCGGCGACGCGGTGGCCAGCGGTCTGCGCGACGCCTACCTGGCGGCCTGCGCGACGATCGGGCGCGAGGTACGCGTCCTGCTCCCCAACGGTGAGTCCCTGACCGGCACCGCCACCGGGGTGGACCCGGACGGCCAACTGATGGTCACCACGTCGACCGGCGCCCGGACCCTGGCTGCCGGCGACGTCCTGCACCTCCGCTGAGGACGGGCAAGATCACGAAGAGCCCGAGTGGGCCCGCGCGGCGGATGTCGTGGTGGGGCTTGGGGGGTTTACCGTCTGCGCGTCTAGAAAATCGCGTTGGAGGTTCCCGTGGCGTTTCCTGAAGACGTGCTCACCGAGGACGAGCACGTCGTGCTGCACCTGCATCCGCACTGGAAGGCGTTGATCCGGCCGATCGCGGTGCTGGTGCTGGCCATCGCCGCGGTGGTGGTCGGCGTGCTCCTGTTGCCCGAGAGTGGCGGCGGTTCGATCGCGCTGGCCGTGATCGGGGCGATCGCCCTGGTCGCGGTGCTCTGGCTCGGCCTGTGGCCGTTCCTGGTCTGGCGCACCACCCACTACCTGTTCACGAACGAGCGAGTCCTGCTCCAGCAGGGTGTGTTCTCCCGGGACCGGCGGGACCTTCCGCTCGCCCGGGTCAACGACCACTCGATGAATCAGCGGTTCGTCGAGCGTCTGCTCGGCTGCGGGACGCTCACCATCGAGTCGGCAGGTGAGCGCGGCCAGTCGGTGCTCGCCGACGTGCCGGACGTCGGAAGGGTGCAGACCACCCTGTACGAGCTGGTTGAGGCACAGCACGACAAGCACTCGCTGGGTGATGGCGAGATGCGCGACATGCTCGCCGACATGCAGGACGGCAAGCCGCTGCGCGACACCACCACCTGAACCGGACGGCTGGAACCCGCCCCTGCCGCGCTGTCGGGGCGGGTCAGTCGGGCCGCTGGGCCTCGGGTGAGCCGCTGCTGTCCGTCGGGTCGCCGACGGACGACCCGACGGTGGACGGGTCCGTCTCGGTCGGGCCGTGGTCGGGCTGGTCGACCCCGGGCTGGTCCGCGTCGGTCGGTGCGGCTTCGGTGGCTTCGGCTTCGGCGGGGTCGGCCTCGACCGGTCGCACGGCGAACCAGCCGCGGAAGCGGGTCCGCAGCACCTCCTGCTCGGGCCGGTCGTCCGGGCCAAGGCGCAGCATGGTGCCTGTGAGACTGACGGTGCCGAGCCCGGGGCGGGCAGTCGACGGCCGGGCGCCCATCACGTCCACCCGGACCGCGAGCCGGTCGCCGGCCCGCACCGGGGCGAGCCAACGCAGCTCCTCCAGGCCGGGGGACGCGTCGGCGGCGGCCCGGGACAGCAGGTGGTCGACGTACGCGCGCATGAACAGGCTGACAGTGTAGAAGCCGCTGGCGATCAGACCACCGTGCCGGCTCGCGGCGGCCAGGTCGCTGTCGACGTGGTACCACTGCGGGTCGAAACGGCGGGCGAAGGCGACCATCTCGTCGGCGTCCACGGTGACCACGCCGAGGTCGACGGTGAGCCCCGGGACGAGATCCTCGAAGAACAGCTCGGCCGGTCGCCCCGTGCCGGAGCGGGCGTCGGGTGTCGTCACCGGCGGGGCGCGCGACGGGTGCTGACGTGCAGCTCCGCGGCGAGTTCCGCGTCCAGGTCGACGGCGGGGCTGACGCTCAGCCGCGGGAGCCGGCTCTGAGCCGGTGCGCCGGCTGGGGAGTCGCGCCGTTGCGCGGACTCCGCCTCCTCCAGCTCGGACACCGACTCCGCCAACTCGGCGACCGGGTCCATCTCCGCCATCGTGTCCCACTCGTCGCGCGGAATGTCGTGCCAGGTGGAGTCGGGCTTCGCGGCCTCGTCCTCGGCCGGTGCGACGGGTTGGAAGACGAAGGTGCGGTACGACCAGAACCGGAACAGCGTGGCCAGCATGACGCCGACGGTCTTGGCCAGATTCAGAGCCAGCAGGCCGTGTACGCCGAGACCGTACTTGGCCGCCGCCACGGCACCCAGCTCAATGAGCAGGCCAGCACCGTTGAATAGGAAGAAAAGCAGATATTCCCGGCGAAGCGCCGATTTCGGGCGATCGCGGTACGTCCAGTGCCGATTCATGAGGTACGACGTGATGGTGGCGACGATCGTCGCGATCACTGTCGCCTTCAACTGACCATTGACGAAAACGGTCAGTGCAAGGGCATTGAACACCGCGTAATTGATGACGGTGTTGATGCCGCCGACGATGCCGAACTTGAGCGCCTCGTGGATGAACTTCTGCCAGCGCTCAGGCAGCAGGCGGACAAGACGCATGCGAAACACCTTAGGGCAGTCGGTGCGGCCGGCGATCACCGGCCGAACGAGGTGGGCGGCAGGTCACGCCCTGTGGTCACGGTCGGGATCCACCTGCGGAAGGGTCGGGGTTCCCGCTTCGACGAAGACGAACCGCCGGTACGACCAGAATCGAAACAGCGTGGCGAACCCCGTGCCGACGATGTAGCTGGCCAGATTGTCCGCCAGGCGCGTCTGGAACACGGCCGGCCAGATGGCTCCGAGCCCGTAGCGGCTGAGCGCGAGGCAGGCCACGGTGATGCCGAGACCGACGGCGTTGAAGAAGAAGAAGAGCGCGTACTCGCGCGCCGCGTTGTTGCGCTGGCGGTGCCGCCACGTCCAGAACCGGTTGCCCACGAAGGCGACGGACGCAGCGATCACCGTGGAGATCGTCTTCGCCGTCAGCTCTTCGACGCCGTGCTTGCTCGTCAGGTAGTTGAAGAGCGCGAAGTCGACGAGGAAGGCGAAACCACCCACTGTGGCGAACTTGCCCATCTCGCGGATGAGATGACCGAAGCGGTCGAGGAGTAAGCCGACGAGACCCCCTCGGGTCTGCCGGGGACCCGGTTGTTCCCCGGTCATCGTGGCGGCCACGGAGGGAGCCTACCGGCTGCCGGCCAGTCGGAGGGGTAGCAACGGCAAGCGGGCGTGGTCTCCCGGAGGGGCCCAGCGCCGCGTACGTAACCGCTGCACAGAGCGTAGCCAATTCGGAGGACTGAGCCGCCGCGGAACGGGAATCACCGCACCGGTCGGCGGGGCAGGTCCACGGCCCGACCGCAACAAGCGTCCGCCGGGGTGCACAACAAGATTTGCGTGAAACTGCGCGGGAAAGCGGGTATCAGCTCGTGATGCCGCAGCGAGGCCGTAGCTTGTGCAGTTCTTCACAACCTGTCCCACTGACTCGGAAGGCTGCCCGGTTTACGCTGAGGCCAATCCCAGGTTTCCACGAAGGCGACGCATCGCGCCGCTGAGTCTCGTGCATCCCATAGATCGGTCAGCGTCGACCACAAGGAGATGTGTCATGGTTGCTCCGGCTGTTGTGCGGGGTATTGATCAGGCCCCGACGTCCCATCCGAAACTGCTCGCCTGGGTCCGTGAGGTCGCGGAACTGACCACCCCCGACCGTGTCGTCTGGGTGGACGGGTCCGACGAGGAGTGGCGCCGCCTCACCGATGAGCTGGTCGAGGCCGGAACCCTGATCCGGCTCAACCCGGAGAAGAAGCCCAACTCGTTCTACGCGCGCACCGACCCGACGGATGTCGCCCGGGTCGAGGAGCGCACCTACATCTGTTCCGTCGACGAGGCGGACGCTGGCCCCACCAACAACTGGATGGCGCCGGCCGAGATGAAGCGGACGATGACGGACCTGTACCGGGGCTCCATGCGCGGTCGCACCATGTACGTCATCCCGTTCGTCATGGGGCCGGTCGAGGCCGAGTCCCCGATGTTCGGTGTCGAGGTCACCGACAGCCCCTACGTGGTCGCCTCGATGCGCATCATGACGCGGATGGGCACCCGGGTCCTCGAGGCCATGGGCAACGACGCGGACTTCGTGCACGCCCTGCACTCGATCGGCGCCCCGCTCGCCCCCGGCCAGCAGGATGTCGCCTGGCCGTGCAACGACACCAAGTACATCTCGCACTTCCCGGAGAGCCGGGAGATCTGGTCGTACGGCTCGGGTTACGGCGGCAACTCGCTGCTCGGCAAGAAGTGCTACTCGCTGCGGATCGCCAGCGTGATGGGCCGGGACGAGGGCTGGCTCGCCGAGCACATGCTGATCCTCAAGATCACTTCGCCGGAGGGTAAGACCTACCACATCGCCGGTGCGTTCCCGTCTGCCTGCGGCAAGACCAACCTCGCCATGGTGGAGCCGACGATTCCCGGCTGGAAGGTCGAGACCATCGGCGACGACATCGCCTGGATGCGGTTCGGGCCGGACGGCCGCCTCTACGCCGTCAACCCCGAGTACGGTCTGTTCGGCGTCGCGCCCGGCACCGACTGGAAGACCAACGCCAACGCCATGCGCACGCTGGACCGGGGCAACTCCGTCTTCACCAACGTCGGCCTCACCGATGACGGCGACGTCTGGTGGGAGGGCATGGGCGAGCCGCCGGCACACCTGATCGACTGGAAGGGCAACGACTGGACGCCGGAGAGCGACAGCCTGTCCTCCCACGCCAACAGCCGGTTCTGCACCCCGATCACCCAGTGCCCGATCCTCGCCGACGAGTACTTCGACCCCAACGGGGTGCCGATCGACGCGATCCTCTTCGGCGGTCGCCGCAAGGACACCATCCCGCTGGTGACCGAGGCCCGCGACTGGGTGCACGGCGTCTACATGGGCGCCACGCTCTCCTCGGAGACCACCGCCGCCGCGTCCGGCGCCGTCGGCGTGGTCCGGCGGGATCCGATGGCGATGCTGCCGTTCATCGGCTACCACGCCGGTGACTACTTCCGGCACTGGATCGAGATGGGCAAGGGCGCCGACGGCGACGAGGCGAAGCTGCCCAAGATCTACTACGTCAACTGGTTCCGCAAGGACCCGGACGGCTCGTTCCTCTGGCCGGGCTTCGGGGAGAACTCCCGGGTGCTCAAGTGGGTCGTCGAGCGGATCGAGGGCACTGCCGGCGCGGTCGAGACGCCGGTCGGCATGGTCCCCGCTCCGGACGCCCTCGACGTCGAGGGCCTGGACATGACCCCGGAGGATGTTCGGATCGCGCTGAAGGTCGACCCGGACGAGTGGCGCAACGAGCTGCCGATGATCACCGAGTGGTTCGAGAAGTTCGGTGACAAGCTGCCCGGCGTGCTCTGGGCCGAGTTGGACGCGCTGCGCGCCCGCCTGGACGCCGCGCAGCCGCAGCGATAGGTGTGAACGAGACCCTTCGCGGGCAACATCGGATTTCATGAGGACGGCCGCCGAGACCCAGGTCCGGCGGCCGTCCGCCGTCCGGGTGCTGACCACCCTGCTGGCGACGACGGCGGCGGCCACCGTCGTGGTCGAGCTGCTCAACTGGTGGTACGCCCCGGAGCAGGGATTCGGGCTGGCCGTACGGACCGGCTGGGCCATGCTGCGCTCGTTCGGCTTCCTGCTGCTGATCGGGCACGTGCGACGGGGTCGTACGGTGGCCCGCCCGTTCGGCCTGATCCTCGCGGTCACCACGATCTTCGCGGTCGGCCGGCTCATCGTGCCCCGGCAGGGAGTGCCGCCGCTGCCCGGCCTGCTCGGCTTCGCCATTCTCACGGCGCTCTGTGTCGCGGTGGTCTGGCTGCTCTACCGCTCGTCGGCGTTGGCCGGCCACCTGGTCCGGCACCGTCCACGCCTCGTCATCGACCGGGACGGCATCTCCTGGCGGGAAACCCCTCCACGCCGGCCACAGGCCAGTGCCTGGTTCTCTACCAGCCGGGTGGCGGCCTTCACCTACAGCCCGCTGATGCTGGTGCCGGCCCTGGTGGCCGGAGGTTCCATCCTGGACGGTCGACTGACAGCGGTGCCGGCGGTGCTGTTCTGGTTCGGCGCGGGCATCACGGCCAGCTACGCGGTGCTGTTCTGCACGGCGTTCCTGATGCGGGGCAAGGACTGGGCGCGTGGCCTGCTGGTCGTCGTCACCGTGGCCGTACTCGCCGTGGACCTGCCGCTGTGCTGGTGGCTGCTGGGCGTCGACGGCCTGATCCGCGACGGCGCCCCCCTCCTGGCCGCCGCCGGCCTGGCCCTCTATGGCCTGCGCCGCGCCGCCCGCACCGAAGACCACGCCCCGGCCTAACCCCCACCCCCCACCCCACCCCCACCCGCGTCGATCATGGACTTGTGGTGCCCGGTGAACATTGATTTGCCACTTTTGTGAACCAGCACAACTCCATGATCGACGGGGTGGGGCCGGCTGGCGCGCCGCGCGGTCGGTCTGCCTGCGCCGGTACGGGGCAGGATGGCGGGTGGTGTCGGTCACAGTGGTCGACGTCGGGGCACTGGCGGATCGCCGGACGGGGCAGGAGCGGGCCGCCACCGAACGGAGGGAGGCGCGCGGTGGACGACGAGTTCGACGTGGTGGTGGTGGGGGCGGGGCCGGCCGGGGCGGCAGCCGCGTTGACGGCGCGCCGGGCCGGTGCCAGCGTGCTGCTGCTGGACCGGGCCGATTTTCCCCGGGACAAGGCGTGTGGTGACGGGATCGCCGCGCACTCGGTGGACGTGCTCGCCGAGCTGGGGGTGACCGAGGCGGTGGCCGGTTACGCGCCGCTGCCGGCGTTGCGCATGATCTCGCCGGGTGGTGGTGCGGTGGCTCGGGCGCTGCCCCGACCCGCGTACACGGTGCCCCGGGAGGTTTTCGACGCGCGGCTGGTGGCGGCCGCTGTGGCCGCCGGCGCGCAGCTACGCCGGCACACGGTGCGCCAGGTCGAGCCGCGCGCGGACCGGGTGGTGCTCGACGGGCAGGTGTCCGGCCGGGTGGTGATCGGCGCGGACGGCGCCGGCTCGGTGGTGCGTCGGGCGCTCGGCCATCCGCAGAATCCCGACCGGCACCTCGCGCTGGCCATCCGGGGGTACGCCCCGGCCCTGCCCGGCCCGTCCGAGCAGCTCATCGTCACATCGAAGGCACGCTGGCCGGCGTACGCCTGGTCGTTCCCGATCGGCGACGGGCGGGCGAACGTCGGGTACGGGGAGGTCCTGCGCGGCGAGCCGTTGAGCCGCGCGTACCTGCTGGATCGGCTGGCCGCGCTGCTGCCCGGCACCGACTTGGCGACCGTGACCGCGTTGCGCGCGCATCACCTGCCGCTCTCCACTCACCGGCCGTCGCCGGGGCGAGGGCGCACGCTGCTGGCCGGGGACGCGCTGTCGCTGATCAATCCGTTCACCGGGGAGGGCATCTTCTACGCGTTGCTCTCCGGCGCGCTCGCCGGCTCGGCGGCGGCCCGGTCGCCCGAGGGCGCGGCTGGTCGTTACGCCGACGGGTTGCGCCGCCGCCTCGGCACCCACCTGCGGCACAGTTCGGTAGCGGCCTGGTTGGCCCGGCGACGCCGGGTGGTGGACGCGGCGGTCCGGGCCGCCCGTCGGGACGACCGGGTGTTCTACGACGTGGTCGAGTTGGGACTGGGTGACGGACGCCTCACCGCTCGTACGCTCGCACTGATCGGCGCCGGTCTGGGCGGCGGGGATGGGGCTCCGAGGCAGTGAACTGGCTGAAGGGTCGCTACGCTGCTAGGTGATGACGCTGCGGAACCTTATCTACTCCGTGTACGAGCGCCGGCTCACGGCGAAGCTCGCCGGTAAGCCGGTGCCCCGGCACGTCGGGGTGATGTGCGACGGCAACCGCCGATGGGCCAGGGAGATGGGCTTCGTCGACCCGAACGACGGGCACCGGGTCGGCGCGGCGAAGATCAAGCATGTCCTCGGCTGGTGTGACCAGGCCGGCGTCGGGCACGTGACCCTCTACCTGCTGGCCACCGACAACCTGCGCCGTCCGGCCGCCGAACTGGACCCGCTCCTCAAGATCATTGAGGACCTCGTGGTGGAGCTCTCCGAGGAGGGCAACCCCTGGCGACTGCGCATCGTCGGAGCGCTCGACCTGCTGCCGGCGCAGACCGCGGCGGCGCTCAAGGGCGCCGAGGAGCGCACCCGCGAGCGCACCGGTGGCGCGGAGGTCAACATCGCGGTGGGCTACGGCGGCCGCCGGGAGATCACCGACGCGGTCCGTTCGCTGTTGCTGGAGCACGCCGCCACCGGGGGCACGATCGAGGAATTGGCCGAGGTGCTGGACGTCGAGCACATCGCCGAGCACCTCTACACCCGGGGCCAGCCCGACCCGGACCTGGTCATCCGCACCAGCGGTGAGCAGCGGCTGTCCGGTTTCATGCTCTGGCAGTCCGCGCACTCGGAGTTCTACTTCTGCGAGCTCAACTGGCCGGACTTCCGGCACATCGACTTTCTGCGGGCCCTGCGTTCGTACGCCACCAGACAACGCCGTTACGGCGCCTGACCCGGCGGCGACGCCGTCGGTCGCCGCCTGAGCCAGGTCGGTTCAGGGCAGGTGGGTCAGTGCCTGGGTGAGGAAGTCGCCCAGGGCGGCCGGCGACTCGATGGTCAGGTCGGCGGCGTTGGCCACCTCCTGGCCGGTCTCCGGGTTGGCCACCGCCACGCAGACACCGAGGAAGTCCGGGTCGGCGGCGGCGCGAGCGCGCAGCGCGGCGAAGGCCTTGATGTCGGAGACGTCGTCGCCGAAGTACCAGGCGCCGGTGGCACCCTTGATCGCCTCGCCGATCACCATGCCCTTGTCCCGGTCGACAGGTGGCTTGAGCTCCAGCACCATCCGCCCGGCCTGCGAGCGCAACCCCAGACGGTCGGCCTGCGCCTGCCCCCACTGCTGCACTGTCGCGCCGAGTTGCGGGGCGGTACGCCAATGAAGCGCGACCGAGAGCCGCTTGTACTCCACGAGCGTGCCGGGCGGCAGTTCCGCCCGGGCCAGGTCGGCCAACTCCGCCATGGTCGGCACCCAGGGCAGTGCTGCCGGTTCGGTGACAGTTTCGCCGCCGGAGTGGCTGTGCTCCAGCCCGTAGAGGCCGTAGAGGTCCACGCCAGCGAGCCCGCCGAGTTGATCCCGAAGGAACTCGACGGGTCGGGCGGAGACGATCGCGACCCGCTGCACGACCGGGGCGAGCGCCTCGATCGCGGCCAACGCCTTGGGTGCCGGGCGTACCGCTGTCGGATCGTCGTCGACGGGCGCGAGCGTGCCGTCGAAGTCGAAGAAGAGCACGGTCCCGGCCGCCCGGCTGGCGGTTATCCGCCAGGCCTGGTCGGCGTTCAACGGAGTTCTCGGCTGCTGATTGCCCAGATTCAACGGCGGCACGCGCGTCAGCGTACCCCGGCGATCCAGGCTCATTCCTGGCCGAGCGGACCTATTGAGCGGTACGGGATCAGCGTTCGGCGGCTCCTCGTCCGCGCCGGCCGAACGGCACCACCGCCGCCTCCTGGCCATGGCTCAACAGGTAGCCCTCCACGAACCCGGTGTTGCGATCGCCGGTGTGGTTGTCGATCTCGTTGAGCCGTGCCACCAGGAACTCGGTGAGCGCGCTGATTCGGTTGTTCAGACGCTCGTGCAGCTCGGCGACGACGGCCAGGACGACCGCGGTGCCGGCGGTGATGAGCGCAAAGAGGTTGACGAGCAGCGGCAGCTGCCCGCCGTCGACCGCGAGGGTCACCGTGTTGCCGGTCGCCCACAGTGTCACCGACACCGTTGCGACCACGACTGCCAACCACTTCAGGGTCATGGACAGACCCCTCCTTCTGTCCCGCAGGGCTGGGTTCGGCCTTGTCCCGTCCCCCCGCCGATGACGAGCCCAAGCAGTACGAATAGGGACGCTAGCGTGCCCGTTCCAGCCCCGGAGGCAAACGAATGAACCTGACCAGGCGTTCTTTCGCTATCTGAGGAACTAGCCTGCCTGATTGCCCCTTTTTCGGACATCGACCGGCAACGTTGGGCGGTATGCGAGGTATCTGATGGTTTCCCGGATGTGGAACTTCTCCGCGTCCGACACCTGAGGGTCGACCAGGCGGCGCAGCAGCGCCTCCACGTCGGGGTCCATCGGAGGGGCGGCCTGGCCGGCGCGGGGGCCGGCCGCGGCGCGGTCCCAGCCGAGCGCGGCGAAGGCCGCGGCCGGGTTCACCCCCAGGCCCTCGCAGAAGGCGACCACCCGCTCGGCCTCCGGGTCGCTGGCCCAGTCCCCCCGGACCCAGCGGTTGATGGTCTGCCGGGAGACGCCGGTGCGCCGGGACACCTCGGTGCCGCTCCAGGCTCGGGTCGCCCGCGCCTCGTCCAGAGCCCGTCGGACGAAGGTGGCGAAGGCGATCTTCCGCGCATTGGCCGTCTCGGTCACTCCGTGACGGTAAGGCCAGCCGGCTGCGAGTGCGCGCCCCGGCTCGCCACTGTCACGCGGACGTGACGAGAGGTTCGGGTTTCCGGTAAACGAGTCAGTGCCACTGTTGAGGGGTGTCACGCGGGCAGAATAGATGAACGTAGTGGCAAACGTAAGCGGACGAAAAGCTGATACTGTCACGCCCATGGGACAATCTACGGTGTGTCACGTGCATGAGACGATTGGTGCTCGCGTGCGTCACGCCCCCGGTGCCAGGGGGTCGTGGTGACCGAGCTCGCCACCCGCGCCCAGGCCTTCGGGCTGATCGCCGAGGGGGTCGCCGCAGGGCTGACCGCCCCCTGGCGGCTCTACCTCGCCCGAGGCTGCCGCTACCTGTCGCTGAGCGTCGGCGATCGTACCGAGTGGAACGCCTGGCGTACCCATCTCGGCTGCCCGGAGCTGAGCGTCCGGGTCTACGACGCCGGCGGCGAGATCCGCCGCTCCTCGGTGGCCGAAGTCGTGCTGGACGGCTGCCGGATCAGCGTCGAGCTGGTCGAGGAGGTCAGCACCGACGACCTGGACCGGCTGCTCGTCGCCGACCCCACCACGATCGAGCCGGAGGAGCGATGACCTGGCGTCCCGGCTGGGCCGGAGCTGCCCGATGAGCCCGTTTCTCGCGGTGTTCCTCGTCCTGGTGCTCGGTGCCACCAGTTACGCGGCAGGCCGGCTGCACGGGCAGCTCAGCTACCGCATCGGCTACCGCTTCGGTTACCGGCAGGGCTACTTCGACGGTGACCGAGGCGCCTGGAACCGGCGTCGTCGGGACGCCCAGGCGGCGATCGCCTCGGCCCTGTCGGTCTCACCAGCGGGCGTGGTCCGCTCGGCCGGCGCTGTCGAACGCCCCGGCACCACGTACACCGGCTCGTCGTTCAGCGCGCCGGCCGCCCCGATCACCGGGCGGCACCCGACCGGCACGCTCGTCCGACGTACCGGTTGAGGTCGGTCGGCGCTGGAGCGTTTCATGCGACCCTCCGGGCCCGGACGGGCATTCATGGACGTCAACG
>NZ_JBEZGJ010000013.1:0-74711 GCF_040649965.1 Micromonospora sp. NPDC048843 | reverse complement strand
GCCGATTTATGGGGTCTCGGCACCTTTTATCACGACAGAAAGTGCAAGATCGGCGAGGTGGGAAGGGCGGGGTTTGGGGTGTGGGGTGTGGGGTGCGGGGGGTGGGGTGGGATGGGGGTTAGAGGGGGCGGGTGTAGCGGAGTTGTGGGGTTGGGGCCGATCCGATTGCCTCGTCTCGTTCGTCGCCGGTGGGAGTCCAGCCGCCGCGCTCGTAGAACGAGCGGGCGTGGCTGTTGTCCCGCAGCACCCAGAGCACGGCGCGCCGCCAGCCCTGCGCCCGCATGGCGTCCAGGGCGTCCACCATCAGGGTGCGACCGACGCCGCGGCCCTGCTCGGCAGGGTCGAGGTGGATCGCGTTGAGCAGCCCGGTGGCGGGGTCGTCCTCGTCGTCCGGGCCCAGGTGACTGAACCCGACCAGCGCCCCGGCCCGCTCGGCCACTGTCATCCGGTGGGTGTCCCGCTCCCAGATCCACCGCTCGACCCAGTACCGCCCCATCGCCTCCGGTGTCGGGTCGGCCAGCGCCTCGGCCGGCAGGAAGGCTGAGTACGCGGCGACCCGGGAGCGCTGGTGCAGGGCACCCACCGCCATCAGGTCGCCTTCGGTCGCGGGGCGGAGCGTGACGGTCACCCGGCCGAGGCTACCCGGCGCGGCGGAAGCTGCACCGTGGTCAGATCCTCGGCGATGATCAGTTCACCGTCGAAGTGCTCGCGCGCCTCGTCGTGGAACCGGCGGGGATCGGAGTAGCGCTGGGAGAAGTGGGTGAGCACGAGTCGGCGTACCCCGGATTCGGTCGCCACCCGGGCGGCCTGCGCCGCGGTCAGGTGGCCGACCTCGGCGGCGAGCGCGGCCTCCGACTCCAGGAACGTCGACTCGATGACCAGCAGGTCGGCGTGCTCGGCGAGGGCGTACACCCCGTCGCAGAGGCCGGTGTCCATCACGAACGCGAATCGCTGCCCCGGCCGGGCCACGCTCACCTCGGCCCGGGTGACGCGGCGTCCGTCGAGGTTCAGGTGCCCGACGCGGATCAGCTCGCCGACGGCCGGCCCGGCGACGCCGTACGCGGCCAGCTTCTCCGGCAGCATCCGGTGCCCGTCCGGCTCGACCAGTCGGTAGCCGTACGTCTCGATGGGGTGCCGGAGCCGGCGTGCCTCCAGCGTGCCGCAGCGCAGGGCGACCCGCTGCCCGTCGGCCTCGATGGGCTCGACCCGCAGTTCGGCGGTCTCGTAGAAGGAGGTGGCGTACCGCAGTCGGGCGAAGTATTCGGCGCCGCCGGCGGGGAAGTGCACGGCGACCGGGTGCGCAACGCGGTCCAGGGAGAGTCGCTGGATGGTGCCGGGCAGGCCGAGGCAGTGGTCGCCGTGGAAGTGCGTGACGCAGATCCGGGTCAGGTCTGTGGCGGTGACAGTGGTGTGCAGGAGCTGACGTTGGCTGCCCTCGCCCGGGTCGAAGAGGATCACCTCGTCGTCCCAGCGCAACACGTACCCGTTGTGGTTGCGCTGACGGGTCGGCGCCTGGCTGGCCGTCCCCAGCACCACCAGCTCGCGCATGGACATCGCCACTCCTGCGGATATGGAGCGACCCCCGGGGCGCTCCGCGCATGTGCGCGGGCCGGCTGGACTTGGCCGGCACCCCGGGGGTCGGGTGGCTGTCGTGGATTCGCCGCACCGCTGCCACACGGTCTCGACGATGGTGCTTTTTGCCCGCCTCGCGGCAGGCCGATCACTGTCGAGGACAGCGGCTAGCTGACAGCCACCTCACGAGTCCGATTGCTATACAAGTCTGGACCACCTCCTTTCACGTGTACGGCCACGTTATCGAGTTCTCGTCGGGCTCGGCAACGGATTTCGATCACAGGGTCAGATGGGAATGCCCGGCCACCTCCTGGGCGGCCGGACATCACACTTGTGCGGGTGGCGGTGGTCAGCCGCCGACTCGGGCGACTCCGACCGGGCAGCTCAGGCCGTTCGGGCCGTGGTTGCAATAACCATTCGGGTTCTTGGTCGGCGCCAGGTACTGCTGGTGGTAGTCCTCGGCGAAGTAGTAGCTGCCGAGCGGGGCGATCTCGGTGGTGATCTCGCCCTTGCCGGCCCGCGTCACGATCGGCTGGAACGCGTCCCGGGACGACTCCGCGATGGTCCGCTGCTCGTCGGTGGTCGTGTAGATGGCCGAGCGGTACTGGGTGCCCACGTCGTTGCCCTGGCGCATGCCCTGGGTCGGGTCGTGGTTCTCCCAGAAGACCTTCAGCAGATCCTCATAGTTGATTTTGCTGGGGTCGTACACCACCTGGACGACCTCGGCGTGCCCGGTCCGGCCGGAACACGTCTCCTCGTACGTCGGGTTCTTGGTGATGCCACCCGCGTAGCCGGCGGAGGTGGTGTAGACGCCGGGCAGCGTCCAGAACAGCCGCTCGGCGCCCCAGAAGCAGCCCATGCCGAAGACCGCTACCTGAAGGCCCTCAGGAAACGGGCCCTTCAACGGGGTGCCCAGCACCTCGTGGCGGTCGGCGACCGGCATAGCGATCTGACGGCCCGGCAGGGCCTGGTCGGGCGAGACCATATCGGCGTTCATACGGCGCAAAAACACGTGGGGATCTCCTCTCGTACCTCTCCCAGCGTGTAACACCGGAGGGTCAACCTTCCTTACCCGCATGACCGTGACTCAGGCCCCGGGGGAGCGCCGCCGCGATGCGGTCCGCGTACGTCTGGGCCTCGGTGTCGTCGTCGTACCGGGTACGTGGCCAGAAGAAGCCCCGCAGCCCGTCGCCCTTGGTCCGCGGGACCACGTGGGTGTGCAGGTGAGGCACCGATTGGGACACCTTGTTGTTCATCGCCACGAACGTCCCACCGGCGCCGAGAGCGGTCTCCACCGCCACCGCCAGCCGCTGAACCATGGCGAAGTAGTCGGGCAGTAGGTCGGCCGGCAACTCCGCCAGGGTCACCAGGTGCACCCGGGGCACCACCAGGACATGCCCCTTGAACACCGGCCGGGTGTCCAGGAACGCCACCCCGTCCGGGGTGTCGGCCACCCGGAACGCCGGCACCTCGCCCGCCACGATCCCGCAGAACACGCAACCGCTCATCGCGCCAGGCTATGCCGGCGACCTCGCGGGTCACGCCGCCCCCCACGCGCGGATCGACTGTGGTATTTATCTACGTGAATGGATGAATACGGGGTGACCCCGGCCATCGGCGTGCGCGTCGATGCTCCGAAAGGACCAAGCTTGCAGATCAGAAGAGGCCTGACCCTGGCGCTGGCGGCGCTGACCGCCGGGCTGCTCACCGGCGCGGCCCCGGGCCACGCCCAGGCGGCCGCCGCGCCGACCGCCACCGCACTGCCGCTGAGCACTGTGGCCGACGTGGTGTCGGCCGGTGACCGGGTCTTCGTCAGCGGTGGCAGCTCCGCAACCGATGTCGTGGTGACCAGCGCGACCGGCACCGTGGTCGGCACGCTGTCGGGCCTACCCGGCCCCACCGACCTGCTGCTCAGCGCCGACCGGCGGACCCTCTACGTGGCGCTGCCCACCGCCAACGCCATCGCCGCCTTCGACACCGGCTCGCTGGTCGAGTCGGCCCGGTACGACACCGGCGCGGGCGAGTGCCCGTCGTCGCTGGCGCTGACCGGGCGGTACCTGTGGTTCGGCTACGGCTGTGGCCAGGGGGACGGCAACATCGGGCGGATCGACCTGGGACGCCAGCCGGCCCGGGTGGCCACGGGGGTGGCGGTCGGCCAGTACTTCTACGGCTCTCCGCTGCTCGCTGCCGCCAGCCAGAACCGCTCGGTGCTGCTGGTCGGGCAGCCGGGGTTGAGCCCCGCGTCGGTGTACGCGTACGAGATCGGTGCTGCGGGCGCACTGAGCGCACCGAGGACCAACGCCTTCAGCGCGGTCGGCAGCAACCTCCGTGACGTCGCCCTCGACCCGACCGGCACCACCCTCTACACGGCCGCCGGTTCACCGCCCCTGGTGCAGGCGTTCCCGTTCGCCGAGATCGCCACGCCCAGCGCGACGTACGCCACCGGCCCGTACCCGCGCGCCGTAGAGCTGTCGCGTACCGGCACCATGATCGCCGCCGGGGCCCACGCCTACTACGCCCCGGACGTCTTCATCTTCGCCCTGGACGGCACCGAACTGGCCCGCTACGAGCTGGGTGACGAACTCCCCGCCGGAGGGTTGGCCTGGTCGCCGAACGGCGCCCGGGTCTACGCGGTCAGCTGGGACTGGACCGGAGCCCGTCCGGCGATGCTGCACGTGCTGCCGGTCCCGGTCGGCTGACGGGATCGCCCTGGCGCGGGGCCGGGCCACCCGGCCCGGCTCCGCCCGGGAGCGCGGGTTCCGTTCCAGCCTGCGGGACGGGGGCACTAGCCTCACCAGAATGAGTCACGGCTTCGAGACGCTCGCCATCCACGCCGGTCAGGACCCCGAGGCCCGGACCGGCGCGGTGATCCCACCGATCTACCAGACCAGCACGTACGCCCAGGACGCCGTCGGCGCACCCCGTCTCGGCTACGAGTACAGCCGCTCGGGCAACCCGACCCGTGACGCGCTCCAGGAGTGCCTGGCGGCGTTGGAGGGTGGGCCGGTGGGGCTCGCCTTCGCCAGCGGCCTGGCGGCGGAGGACACCCTGCTGCGGGCCGTGTGCCAGCCGGGCGACCACGTGGTGATCCCGGACGACGCGTACGGCGGCACGTACCGGCTCTTCGCCCGGGTCGCCCAGCGCTGGGGCCTGGAGTTCAGCCCGGCCAAGGTCTCCGACCCGGATGCGGTCCGGGCAGCCGTGCAGCCCGGCCGCACGAAGATCGTCTGGGTGGAGACGCCGACCAACCCGCTGCTCGGCATCGCCGACATCGCCGCCCTGGCCGCCGTGGCACATGACGCGGGTGCCCTGCTGGTGGTGGACAACACCTTCGCCTCGCCGTACCTCCAGCAGCCGATCGCCTTCGGCGCGGACGTGGTGGTGCACTCCACCACCAAGTACGTCGGCGGGCACTCCGACGTGGTCGGTGGCGCCCTCGTCGTCGCCGACGCCGGGCTCGGCGAGGAGTTGCGCTACCACCAGAACGCGATGGGCGCTATCAACGGCCCGTTCGACGCCTGGCTCACCCTGCGGGGCATCAAGACCCTCGGGGTACGCATGGACCGGCACTGCGACAACGCCGAGCGGCTCGCCGCGTACCTCGACGGTCACGCCAAGGTCGCCCAGGTGCTCTATCCGGGGCTGCCCTCGCACCCCGGTCACGAGGTGGCTGCCAAGCAGATGCGCAGGTTCGGCGGCATGATCTCGTTCCGCGCCGCAGGTGGTGAGGACCACGCCGTGGACATCTGCAACAGGGCCAAGCTCTTCGTGCTCGCCGAGTCGCTGGGTGGTGTGGAATCCCTGATCGAGCACCCGGGTCGGATGACACACGCAAGTGCTGCCGGCTCGCCGCTTGAAGTTCCCGGCGATCTCGTGCGACTGTCTGTCGGCATCGAGACGGTCGACGACCTACTCGCCGATCTGGAGCAGGCGCTGGGCTGACCGCTGGGGGAGGATGGCCGTGCAGGACATCATGGCGACCTGGGTCGGAGCGACCGCCAAGCAGATCGCCCGGGGCGTACGCCGAGGTGACGTCTCGGCGACCCAGGTCGTCGCCGACCACCTCGAGTACATCTCCCGAGCCGACCGTGAGCTGGCCGCGTTCCGCGCCGTTCGCGGCGGTGAGGCGATCACCGAGGCGGAGAAGGTCGACGAGCAGGAGGACCTGGCCAACCTGCCGCTGGCCGGGGTTCCGGTGGCGGTAAAGGAGAACACCCCGGTCGCCGGCCTGCCCACCTGGAACGGGTCGGCCGCCGCCCGCACCGACGTGGCGGAGGCCGACCACGAGGTGGTGCGTCGGCTGCGCGGCGCCGGCGCGGTGATCCTCGGCGTGACCCGGATGCCGGAGCTGGGGCTGTGGGCACTGACCGACGACGACAGCGCGGTGACCCGAAACCCGTGGGACAGCACGCGTACCCCCGGTGGGTCCTCGGGTGGTGCCGCCGCCGCGGTCGCCGCCGGGCTGGTGCCGATCGCGCACGCCAACGATGGTCTCGGCTCGATCCGGATTCCCGCGGCCTGCTGCGGACTCGTCGGGCTCAAGCCCGGTCGGGGCGTGGTCCCCTGCCAGCTCGGAGCCGACGACTGGTTCGGCCTCACCGAGCACGGCATGTTGACCAGCACCGTCGCCGATGCGGCGGTCGGCTTCTCGGTGCTCGCCGGCCGGCGTCCCGAGAAGCTGGTCCCCCCGCAGCGGCTGCGGGTGGGTGTCTCGCTGCGCTCCCCGGTGCGCGGTGTCGCACCGGACGCGCCCAACCGTGACGCGGTCGCCGCCGCCGGTCGGCTCCTCGCCGCCGCCGGGCACGACACGGTGCCGGCCGATCCGGTCTACCCGACCGCGCTCGGTCTGCAGGGCATCGCCACCTGGTTCGCCGCAGCCGCAACCGACGTCAGGGCCTCCGGTCTGGACCGGCGTGGGCTGCAACGGCGTACCCGGCGGCACGTCGCGCTGGGCGAGTGGGCGCAGCGTCGCGGCTACGTGCGGGAGGCGGACCGAGCCGCCTGGCGGCAACGGTCTGTCGACTTCTTCACCGACCACTCGGTCGACCTGCTGCTCACCCCGGCGCTGGCCAGCGCGCCACCGGAGGCGGCCCGCTGGTCGGAGCGGTCCTGGCGGGCGAACATGACGGCCAACATCCGGTACGCCCCGTATGCCGCACCCTGGAACATCGCCGGCCTGCCGGCGGTCGTCGTGCCGGTCGGCCGCCGCCCGGACGGCCTGCCGGTCGCCGTGCAGCTGGTCGGTCCGCCCGGCTCGGAGCTGCTGCTGCTCGGTGTGGCCGGTCAGTTCGAGATGGCCGCCCCGTGGACGCGCCACGCCCCCGGCTACCCCCGGGTCGGCACGGAGTCGCCGGCCACCGCCTGACCGTCGACGGTGTGCGCTGTCGGCACTGCGGTGTCGCCGCCGAGGGCTCCGGAGTCGGGTGGCACGATCGGGGCATGACGGAACTGGTCGGTCTCGACGACGTGCGGGCCGCACGGGAGTTGCTCGCTGGCGTCACCCGCACCACCCCACTGGAGCCCTCCCGGCCGCTCAGCGCGGCGCTGGGCGGGCCGACGTGGCTCAAGTGCGAGAACGTGCAGCGCGCCGGCTCGTACAAGGTGCGGGGCGCGTACGTGCGGATCTCCCGGTTGTCGGCGGCGGAGCGGGAGCGCGGCGTGGTCGCGGCGAGCGCGGGCAACCACGCGCAGGGCGTGGCTCTCGCCGCCGGTCTGGTCGGCACGCACGCCACAGTCTTCATGCCGGTCAACGCGCCGCTGCCGAAGGTGGCCGCCACCAAGGGATACGGCGCGCAAATCGAGTTGGCCGGCAACACCGTCGACGAGTCGCTGGTCGCGGCGCACACGTACGCCGAGCGCACCGGCGCGGTGCTGATCCACCCGTTCGACCATCCCGATGTGATCGCCGGGCAGGGCACCGTGGCGCTGGAGATCCTCGAACAGTGCCCGGACGTGAAGACGATCATCACCGGGGTGGGTGGCGGCGGTCTGATCTCGGGCATGGCGGTGGCCGCGAAGGCGTTGCGCCCGGACGTCCGGATCATCGGCGTGCAGGCGGCCGGGGCGGCGGCGTTCCCGCCCTCACTGGTGGCCGGGGAACCGGTCCGGCTGCCCATCTTCTCCACCATCGCCGACGGCATCGCTGTCGGCCGGCCGGGCGAGATCACCTTCAACCACGTGCGCAAGCTGGTCGACGAGATCGTCACGGTCTCCGAGGAGGACATCTCCCGGGCCCTGCTGATGCTGCTGGAGCGGGGCAAGCAGGTGGTCGAGCCGGCCGGTGCGGTCGGTGTGGCAGCGCTGCTGGCCGGCGTGGTCGAGGTGGAGACACCGGTGGTAGCGGTGCTCTCCGGCGGCAACATCGATCCGCTGCTGATGTTGCGGGTGATCGAGCACGGGTTGGCCGCCGCGGGGCGCTACCTGCGGGTGACCGTGCGCTGTTCGGACCGGCCGGGGCAGCTCGCGTCGCTGCTCACCCAGATCGCCGAGCACCGGGCCAACGTGGTGGACGTGGAGCACCAGCGGGCCAACCCGCACCTCAGCCTCGGCGAGGTGGAGGTGGCGCTGTCGGTGGAGACCCGGGGCGTCGAGCACTCGGACACCCTGATCAGCGCCCTACGGGCCAGCGGCTACCAGGTGGTCTTCGCGGCCGAGGCGTGACACCGGTGGGTGCCACGCCTCGGATGCGCGGTGTTTCGACAGCGGGTGCCGGCGTCGGTCGAGCCGGCCGGCAGCGGGTGGCGCTACCGGCGACGGTCAGCCGGAGAACGGCTCGAAGCTGACCACTGTCACCTTGATGTCGGCGCCGCTCGGCGCCGTGTAGGTGCAGGTCTGCCCGGCGCGACCGCCCAGGATCGCCTTGCCCAGCGCGGACTCGGGGCTGTAGACGGTCAGGTCGGTGGTGGCCGCGATCTCCCGGGAACCGAGCAGGAAGGTCTCGGTGTCGTTGGTGTCGTCGTCGAAGTAGATCGTCACCACCATGCCGGGCGACACCGCGTCGGCGGTCGGGGCCTCGCCGACCTTCGCGGTGCGCAGCAGCTCCTGCAGGTAGCGGATGCGACCCTCGGCCTTGCCCTGCTCCTCGCGGGCGGCGTGGTAGCCGCCGTTCTCCCGCAGGTCGCCCTCCTCGCGCCGAGCGTTGATCTCGGCTGCGATCGCTGGACGGTTGGCGATGTGCTCGTCGAGCTCGGCCTGGAGGCGGTCGTACGCGTCCTGCGACAGCCAGGTGGCGGGCGCCTCGTTGCCAGTGGACACAGGCGTTCTCCTCAGTTGTGCGTGGCTGGCTGACAGGTGAACTACCAAGTTACCAGTGCGGTACGACACAGCGTGTCGGCCATCACCGCCGGTGTCCGGGTCCCACACCGGCGGTAGGCGCCCCGTAAGCCCCGCTTTTGATGCTGTTCGAGCAGCTCAGGACGGTGGTCGGCAGCGCAGGACCTCACCGATGAACGGCCGTGCGGTGGTCGCCAGGCGGTGCTGGGTCGTGACGTGCCGATCCCCGGGATCGGCGGTCACTGTGACCTGTTCGCGGCCGACCTCGGCACCGGCACGGTCCCGGGCGCGCAGCACGCAGACCGCCGATCCACCGGGCGGGACTGTCACCCGAAAGTCGACAAGCACCTGCTTGTCCGTGATGTCGGTGTACGTGATCACCTGGGCGTCGTAGACCGGGTCGCCGTACTGGCGGTAGAGCCGGACCGAGATCACTGTCAGCGTCGCGACGAGGGCCAACAGCGCCAGCGCGGCCAGCAGCGTACGGCGGCGCTTTCCGCCCGGTGCCCGACGGCGGCCGTAGCGACCGGCCGGGAATACCGGCGCGCCTGGTGAAATTGTGGCGTGCGTCTCGGTCACCGGCGGGTATCTCCTGGCGTTGTTGTCGGCGGCATCGGCAAGAATGACAGAGCCCCATCCTCCCACCCGGTCCAGCGGCAGGAATGGCAGGTCATGCCCGGCGCTGGTGGCCGGTGACAGGGTGCGGTGAGGAAAGATCCCGGCAGGTCAGCCGGTCGAGCCCGGTCGGGTCCACCGTCCGGCACAGACGAGGAGCGCCGAAGTTGGCAGAGCAACTGCGTCTCATGGCCGTGCACGCGCACCCGGACGACGAGTCGAGCAAGGGCGCGGCGACGACGGCGAAATATGTCGCTCAGGGGGTGGACGTCCTGGTCGTGACGTGCACCGGTGGCGAGCGCGGGAGCGTGCTCAACCCCAAGCTCGACCGACCCGACGTGTGGGCCAACATCGGCGAGATCCGGCGTGCCGAGATGGACGCCGCGCGGGCGATCCTCGGCGTCGACCAGGCATGGCTGGGCTTCGTCGACTCGGGTCTACCCGAGGGTGATCCGCTGCCGCCGCTGCCCGAGGGCTGTTTCGCCCTCCAGGACGTCGAGGTTGCTGCGGGCCCGCTGGTGCGGCTGATGCGCGAGTTCCGCCCGCACGTGGTGACCACGTACGACGAGGAGGGTGGCTACCCGCACCCGGACCACATCATGTGCCACAAGGTGAGCGTGGCCGCGTTCGAGGCCGCTGGCGACCCGGAGCGCTACCCGGAGCTGGGCGCGCCCTGGCAGCCGCTGAAGCTCTACTACGACATCGGTTTCTCCAAGGGCAAGATCATGGCCCTGCACGAGGGCATGCTGTCCGCCGGCCTGGAGTCGCCCTACGAGGAGTGGCTCAAGCGGTGGGAGGACCGCCCCGACAAGGGCCCGCGGATCACCACCCGCGTCGAGTGCGCCGAATACTTCCCGGTCCGCGATGACGCGCTGCGCGCCCACGCCACCCAGGTCGACCCCGACGGCTTCTGGTTCCACGTGCCGATGGAGCTCCAGAAGCGCGCCTGGCCGACCGAGGATTACGAGCTGGCCCGCTCGATGGTCGACAGCCCGCTGCCCGAGTCCGATCTCTTCGCCGGGGTGCGGGAGACGGCGCACGCGCGCTGATTCCCGGCGGGGCTACCCTGGTTACCAACCGCACATCGGAGGAACGCCATGCTGACCGCTGCCCAGGTGCTCGCGGAGAACAACTTCGGGGACACCCGCACGGGTGGTCTGGCCGGGCCGATGGGCCTCTTCCTCATCCTGCTGCTGGCCACCGCGACCATCCTGCTGATCCGCAACATGAACGCCCGGCTGCGCCGCCTGCCGGACCGTTTCCCCCAGCAGTCCGGTCCGACCGACCCGACCAGGGCCGATGCGGCAGTCGTCGATCCGACAGACGGGACCGGGGGGCGTGATTCATCCACGCCCGCTCCCAACGGGCACCAGCAGCACCTGAACGGGTAGTCCGCACGTGAATCACGCCGAACCGGGTGGTCGCCCCCTGTTGCGGCCACCCGGTTTGGCTTAGCCTTCCGCCGGGGGGACCAAAAGTCCCCGAGCCGTGTGCGGGAGGGGGCGCCGATGACCAGCACAGCACCGGCCGCCCACCGCGACGTCGGTCGGTCGGCTGACGGGGGAGGTCGATGACCTCCGATCCGGCCGACGACCCGTTCGATCGGCTCGGGGTGCGTGGCACACCGGGCCGGCTGCTCGTGCTCACCGCCGCCGTCACGCTGACCGCCCTGGCCGCCGCCGCTGTCGGGTTGACCCTCCCGGTCCGGCTGCCGGCCGACGACCCCCTCGGCGGTCCGGCCCGCTTCGGCATCGCCGTCGCCGTCCTGGCCCTCGCCCAGTTCGCCCGGCTGCGGTTCCGCTCGGCCGCGGGCATGGTCAGCATCACCTGGGGCGAGGCGGCCCTGATCGTCTGCCTCTACCTGACTCCCGCCGGCTGGCTCCCGTCCGCCACGCTGCTCGGCACCGGCCTGGCCTGGACGTTGCTGTCACTGCACAACGACCGCCGCCCGGCCCTGGAGATCGTCCGGATCGCCGCGTCGCTGGCCGCCGCCTCGGCACTGGCCGTCTCCGTGACCACCGCGCTCGGGCGGCCGCTGCTCTCGCCGCCAACCCCGATCCTGGCGCTGGCCGTGATCGCCGGCTCGGTGACGTACCTCCTGGTGACCGCCTGGCTGGGCGGCGTGACGCTGGGCCTGCGGCACGGGCTGCCGATCGGGCCGCCGCTGCTCGCCGCGCTGCGCGGCAAGCTGCTGATGTTCGTCGGCAACGTTGCGGTCGGCCTCGTGGTGGTCGCCCTGCTGGAACTCGACCCGCGCTGGTTGCTGTTGCTGCCGCCGCTGCTGTGGCTGTTGCAGCAGACCTACCGTTACCGGTTGCGCTCCGATCAGGAGCGCCGCACCTGGCGTGCCTTCGCCGAGGCCACCGCGGCCCTCAACCAGCTCGACGAGCGGGGCGTGGCCAGTGCGGCGGTCACCGGGGCGCTGACGCTGTTCAACGCCGAGCTGGTGGACGTCGACGTGGCCCGGGCCGACGGCCGGTGGCACCTCTACCGAGGCGACGCCGGCGGTCAGCTGGTCGACCGGGAGACCGGCCCGCCAGATCAGTCGGAGCCGGACAAGCACGAGCTGAGCCGGGCGCTGTCGGTCGGTGCCACGCCGGTCGGTCGGCTGCGGGTGCGGTTCCCCCGCTCGGCCCCGCCCACGGCCCGGGAACGTGACGCGGTGGCCGCGTTCGGCGATGCCCTCGCCGCCGCGCTGCACGACGCCGCGACCCACCACGAGCTGCGGCTGGTGACCGCCCGTTCGTCGTACGAGGCGGTGCACGACCCACTCACCGGGCTCGCCAACCGGGCGGCGATGTTGAGCAAGGGCGACCAGTCGCTGCGACAGCTCAGCCACGACCACCCGGTGGCGCTGCTGCTGCTGGACATCAACCAGTTCAAGGAAGTCAACGACACCCTCGGCCACGCGGCGGGTGACCAGTTGCTGCGACTGACCGCGAACCGACTCAACTCGCTGGTCCGCGCCGGTGACCTGCTCGGTCGACTCGGTGGCGACGAGTTCGCCCTCCTGCTCACGGCGGTGCCGGTGCTCGGCGACCGGGCCGCCCCGATGGCCCACGCGTTGCGTCAGGCCCGTGAGATCGCCGAACGGCTGGCCGCACCGACCGAGGTGGCCGGCGTACGGATGTCCATCGAGGTCTCGGTCGGGGTGGTGGTGGCCGCCGCGGGCACCGCGGACCTGACCGAGCTGCTGCGTCGGGCCGACATCGCGATGTACCAGGCCAAGGAGGGTGGTGGCAACGTCGCCGCGTACGACGGCTCACGCGACGCGGCCAGCACCGACCAGCTCGCCCTGCTGGCCGAGCTGCGTGAGGCGTTGAAGGTCGACGACCAGCTGGTACTGGCGTTGCAGCCGGCGGTCGACCTGGCCACGGGTGCTCCCACTGGCGTGGAGGCGCTGATCCGTTGGCAGCACCCCCGGCGTGGGTGGCTGAACCCGGCCGACTTCATCAGGCCGGTGGAAAACAGCGAGCAGCTCGGCACCTTCACCCGCTACGTGCTGAACAAGGCGCTCAGCGTGGCCGCCAGTTGGGCCCGGGAGGGGTTGGACGTTCCGATCTCGGTCAACCTCTCGGCGCGCAGCCTGCTCGACCCCCGGTTACCGGCGGAGATCGCCGAGGCGTTGCGCCGCCACCAGGTGCCGCCGCACCGGCTCGTTCTGGAGATCACCGAGACGGTGGTGATGAGCGAGCTGGAGGTCATCGACGAGGTGCTGGCGACGCTCCGGTCGATGGGCGTGCAACTCGCCGTCGACGACTTCGGCACCGGCTTCTCGTCGCTGACCTTCCTCACCCGGATCGCTGTGGACGAGTTGAAGGTGGACCGTTCCTTCGTCATCCGGATGGCCGACTCGCCGGAGGCCGCCGCGATCGTCCGGACGACAGTCGGCCTCGCTCACGAGTTGGGGCTGCGGGTGGTCGCCGAAGGGGTGGAGACCGCCGAGCAGCGAATGGCCCTGGCCGAGTTGGGCTGCACCTCCGCGCAGGGCTACCACTTCTTCAAGCCCATGCCGGCGGACAAGATCGGCGCGGTGCTGGGGTCGCTGCGCGACTCGGCGGAGTCGAACGTGTTCCGGCTCCGCGCCGACGGCGCATCCTGACCGTCCGGGTGGAGCCCGCGCGGTCCGCTCCCGGGCTGGCTATGGTCGTCAGGTGAACCGACTCGTCGACGCCACCAGCCCGTACCTGCTCCAGCACAAGGACAATCCGGTCGACTGGTGGCCCTGGTCCGCCGAGGCGTTCACCGAGGCGGCGCGGCGGGACGTACCGGTGCTCATCTCGGTGGGTTACGCGGCCTGCCACTGGTGCCACGTCATGGCGCACGAGTCGTTCGAGAACGAGCAGGTCGGCGCCCTGCTGAATGACAACTTCGTGTCGATCAAGGTGGATCGTGAGGAGCGCCCGGACGTGGACGCGGTCTACATGACCGCCACCCAGGCAATGACCGGCCAGGGCGGTTGGCCGATGACGGTCTTCGCCACCCCGGACGGCACCCCGTTCTTCTGCGGCACCTACTTCCCGCGTCCCAACTTCGTCCAGTTGCTCCAGTCGGTCGCCACCGCCTGGCGCGAGCAGCGCGAGGCGGTGCTGGGCCAGGGCGCAGCCGTGGTCGAGGCGATCGGCGGCGCGCAGGCAGTGGGCGGCCCCACCGCGCCGCTGGACGCCCCGCTGCTCGACGCGGCGGCCGCAAAGCTGGCCAGCGAGTACGACGCCACCAACGGCGGATTCGGTGGCGCCCCGAAGTTTCCGCCGCACATGAACCTGCTCTTCCTGCTGCGCCACCACCAGCGCACCGGCGACCCGGGCAGCCTGGAGATCACCCGGCACACCGCCGAGGCGATGGCCCGGGGCGGCATCTACGACCAGCTGGCGGGCGGCTTCGCCCGCTATTCGGTGGACGCGCACTGGACGGTGCCGCACTTCGAGAAGATGCTCTACGACAACGCGCTGCTGCTGCGGGTCTACACCCAGCTGTGGCGACTCACCGGTGACCCGCTGGCCCGCCGGGTGGCCCGGGACACCGCCCGCTTCCTCGCCGACGAGCTGCACCGGCCGGGGCAGGGGTTCGCGTCCGCGCTGGACGCCGACACCGAGGGCGTCGAAGGGCTCACCTACGCCTGGACGCCCGCCCAACTCGTGGAGGCGTTGGGCGAGGAGGACGGCCGGTTCGCCGCCGACCTGTTCACCGTCACGGAAGAAGGCACCTTTGAACACGGCATGAGCGTGCTCAAGCTCGCCCGGGACGTGGACGATGCCGCGCCCGAGGTGCGTGCCCGCTGGCAGCAGGTGGTCGGGCGACTGCTCGCCGCCCGGGACACCCGCCCCCAGCCGGCCCTCGACGACAAGGTGGTGGCCGCCTGGAACGGTCTGGCGATCACCGCCATTGCCGAGTTCCAGCAGGTCGCCGCCGTGTACGCGTCCCCGAAGGACGAGGACGCCAACCTGATGGACGGTGTCACCATCGTCGCCGACGGGGCGATGCGCCAGGCCGCCGAGCACCTGGCAAGCGTGCACCTGGTGGACGGCCGGCTGCGCCGGGTCTCCCGGGACGGCAAGGTCGGCGAGCCCGCCGGTGTCCTGGAGGACTACGGCTGCGTGGCCGAGGCCTTCTGCGCGATGCACCAGCTCACCGGCGAGGGCCGCTGGCTCACACGGGCCGGCGAGTTGCTGGACACCGCCCTGGCGCACTTCCCCGCGCCCGGTGGCGCCTTCTACGACACCGCCGACGACGCGGAGCGGCTGGTCGCCCGGCCGGCCGACCCGACCGACAACGCCACCCCGTCCGGCCGGTCGGCGTTGATCGCCGGGCTGGTGGCGTACTCGGCGCTGACCGGGGAGACGCGCTACCGGGAGGCCGCCGAAGCGGCCCTCGGCACCGTCGCGCCGATCGTCGGCAAGCACCCCCGGTTCACCGGGTACGCGGCCACTGTCGGCGAGGCGTTGCTCTCCGGGCCGTACGAGATCGCCGTGGTCACCGACGACCCGGACGGCGACCCCCTGGTGGCCGCCGCCCGCCGGCACGCGCCGCCCGGAGCGGTGGTCGTCGCCGGGCGTCCGGACCAGCCGGGTGTGCCGCTGCTCGCCGACCGTCCGCTGGTCGAGGGACGCTCCGCCGCGTACGTCTGCCGGGGTTTCGTCTGCCAGCGGCCGGTCACCTCGGTCGAGGAGCTGGTAGCCGAGCTGGGCTGAGCGCACCGCCACGCCCGGTAGTCGCCCGCGCGGCCCGCCGGGTGGTCCCGCCAGCGCTTCGGAGGCGGGTCGCCGGCCCTCCCGGTGAGCCCGTCGGCGGCCCGGATAGGCTGGCCGCGCTATGGATTCCCGTACCGGTCTGCCAGTTGTCGGCATGGTGGGTGGCGGCCAGTTGGCCCGGATGACCCACCAGGCCGCGATCGCCCTCGGCCAGTCACTGCGTGTGCTCGCGACCGCCCCCGACGACGGCGCGGCACTGGTCGCCGCCGACGTCCAGTACGGCGACCACACCGACCTTGCCGCGCTGCGCACCTTCGCCAAGGGCTGCGACGTCGTCACCTTCGACCACGAGCACGTGCCCTCCGAGCACATCCGCACGTTGGCGGCGGAAGGGGTGCCCCTCTACCCGCCGGCGGACGCGTTGCTGCACGCCCAGGACAAGCAGGTCATGCGGGAACGCCTGACCGAGCTGGGTGCGCCCAACCCGGCCTGGCGTCCGGTCGGGGAGCCCGCTGATCTCGTCGGCTTCGGCGAGCAGGTCGGCTGGCCGGTGGTGCTCAAGGCGGCCCGGGGTGGGTACGACGGCCGGGGCGTCTGGATGGTCGACGACGCCGCCCAGGCCACCGAGTTGGCGACCACGCTGCTCGCTGGTGGCACCCGGCTGATCGTCGAGGAGCGGGTGCCGCTGCGGCGGGAGTTGGCAGTGCAGGTGGCCCGTTCGCCGTTCGGTCAGGTGGCCGCGTACCCGGTGGTCGAGACCGTGCAGCGCGACGGCATCAACGTGGAGGTGCTGGCCCCGGCGCCCGGCCTGGACGAGGAGCTGGCGGTCGCCGCTCAGCAGCTCGCCATCGACCTGGCCAAAGCGCTCGGTGTGATCGGCCTGCTGGCCGTGGAGTTGTTCGAGGTGCGCGACGACGCCGGTCGGCCCGCGATCGTGGTCAACGAGCTGGCGATGCGTCCGCACAACTCCGGGCACTGGACCATCGAGGGTGCCCGGACCTCACAGTTCGAGCAGCACCTGCGGGCCGTGCTGGACTACCCGATGGGTGACACAGCGCTGACCGCCCCGGTGGTGGTGTCGGCGAACGTGCTCGGCGGTGAGCCGGGCGGGATGTCGATCGACGAGCGGTTGCACCACCTCTTCGCCGCCGAGCCGGGTGCCAAGGTGCACCTGTACGGCAAGCAGGTGCGACCTGGCCGCAAGATCGGCCACGTCACGGTGCTCGGTGACGACCTGGACGACCTGCGCGCGCGGGCCGCGCGGGCCGTGCGGTGGCTGCGCGAGGGCCACGAGTGAGTAAGGGTTTCGGGAACGAGGAGAGGGCCGCAGTGAGCACGGTTGGCTTGATCATGGGCAGCGACTCGGACTGGCCGACCATGCGGGCTGCGGCCGAGGTGTTGGACGACTTCGGCGTGGCGTACGAGGTGCGCGTGATCTCGGCGCACCGGACTCCGGTCGCGATGATCGAGTACGGGCGCGACGCCGCCGACCGGGGCCTCAAGGTGATCATCGCGGGGGCGGGGGGTGCCGCCGCACTGCCCGGCATGGTCGCCTCGGTGACGCCGCTGCCGGTGATCGGTGTGCCGGTGCCGCTGAAGCACCTCGACGGCATGGACTCGCTGTTGTCCATCGTGCAGATGCCGGCCGGGATCCCGGTCGCCACCGTGTCGATCGGCAACGCCCGCAACGCCGGCCTGCTCGCCGTACGGATCCTCGGTGCCGCCGACGAGGGCCTGCGCGCCAAGATGGCGACCTACCAGCAGGATCTGGAAAAGCTTGTAGCAACAAAGGAAGCCGCTCTCCAAGCCACCCTGCACTAATCCCCCGCACCCCACCCCCGCCCCCGCCCCCGCCCCCGCGATCTTGCACTTTCGGTCGGTGCTTCGCGGCTTTTACCCCTTATGCCGCGACAGAAAGTGCAAGATCGCGCGAGACGGAGGCGGGTGACGCGAACCCGTCCCCACTCGTCCTCGCCGCCGGGACCCTGCGTCTTATCGCATGCCGCGCAGGGCGGTCTGTAGGCGTTCCTGGGCGCGGCGGCGGCGCTCGTTGCTCGCACCGAGCACCAGCAGCAGGATGCCCACCGGGATCAGCGCCAGCCACGGGCCCAGGCTGAACAGGGCGTGGATCGCCGTGATCGCGGTGACCGACGCGCCGACGATCACCGGGGCCTGCTGCCGACTGGACGAGCCGAAGATCAGCACCGCGACCGCGCCGAGCAGCAGCAGCATCTGCCGCACAGTGCTGGACTCGGTGGCCAGCACGATCGCCAGCGTCGGCACGAAGGCCGCGACCAGCGCCGGACCGTACGCCACCCAACTGCTCATGTCGGGCCGGTGGCGCAGCTCCAGGACTCCGACGAGGAGGGCCAGCACGGCGAACGGCAGCGTGTACGCCTCGGGCAACGCCACGTCGGCGACTCGCATCAGGATCCACCACGCGGTGATCTCACACACCACCACCGCCCAGAACAGGATCCGGCGTTCCACCGGCCGGCGACCGGGTCGGGTCGCCGCCACCCCGAGGACAGCGCCCCAGGCGGCCAGCAGTGCGGCGATGTGACGGGGCGAGTCGAAGGCGAGGGCCAACGCGATCAGCGCGGCAGCATGCCCGGTCCACTCCACTGTGGAGGCCTCACGCTGCGCCTCCGGGCGGCGCAGCCGGGGCAGGGTCGCGGCGAGCACCTGGAGGACCGCGCCGACGGCGAGCACCCCGAACGCGGACCAGACCGCCGCCAGTCCGGCGACCAGGCCGGCGGTGAGCACGAAGAGCTGCGCCATGAGTGAGGCGAAGAGCCAGCCGAGGATGCGCGCCCGCTGGGTGGTGCCGAACAGCGCCGCCACCGCGCCCACCCCGACCGCGCTGCCGAGGGTGAACAGGGTCATCTGCCGGTCGGCCAGGCTGCCGGCGAGCCCGGCGCTGCCACCGGCCAGACCAATGGCGAACACCAGCACCCGGGCCAGCCGCAGTGAGCGGGCCCGCTCGACCAGCGCCGGCGGCGGGGTCAGTGCGAGACCGAGCATCGCGATGGTGAAGACGGAGAGCGCGGCGACGGTGCTGGCGGGCCAGCCCTGGCCCAGCGCGATGGGCGCGATCAGCAGCGTGACGGCCGCCCCTGGCAGCACCACCGGCACGGCGCGGGACCGTCGCCCACCGCTGAACCCGGTGGCGGCCAGCGCGGCGGTCGCGGTGAGCAGCAACGCCGTCAGTACGTGAGTCGGGTTGACCACGTCCGACGGTGGAGTGAGCAACTCCGGGAGCGGACCCTGCCAGATCCGGGTCAATGTGCGGTGTGGCTCGACCAGGGCGGTGACCAGCGCGGGTGCGATCGAGGCGAGCGCCAGGGCGGTCGGCAGCGCCGCCGCGGCCAACGCGCCCGCTGCCGGGTTGACCCGCCACCGCCGTCGCTCCGGGTCGTCGGGCAGCCGCCAGAGGGCGCCGTCGAGTCGCACCGACCAGCGCCGGACCGGCTGGGCCGCGCCGGTGGGCGGCACTGTGGCAGCGCGGATCAGCTCGGCCAGCACGCCGAGCAGGGCGGCGGCGGCCGCGTAGACCCCGGCGGCGAGCCCGGTGGGGATGGCGGCGAGGGCGCTGATGGTGGCCCCGCCGACCACCGCCACGCTGACCCAGGGCAGATATTGCGGCACCAACCGGCGGACGGCGGCCACAGCGGCCAGGCCGAGGCTCGTCGCGGCCAGCGCGGCGGTCAGCACCACCTGCGCCGAATGATCGAACTCGGCGGACAGTGCCGCCACCGCACCGGGAAGGGCCAGCAGGGCGGCACCGATCGCCGCGCCGCCGATCTGCGCCAGGTGCGGCGGCATACCCTCGGTTTCGATGTCGGCGACCTGTGGACCGGCGAGGACGCGGGCCAGCGAGGCCACCACCACGCCGATCAGCGCGATGCTGCCCAGCGCCAGGGCCGTGGTCCACGGGCGGACCAGTCCAGCTCCGGCGGCGTGCAGCGCGACGACCCCGGCCACCGTGGCCCGGGACAGCCCGGCGCGGGCCTCCTCGGTGGCCACCGCGGCCATGCCGAACACGGTGGCGACCATTCCGCCGACCAGGACCGGTGACCACCAGGCCAGATCGAATGCGGCCGGCGCGCCGATCGTGGCGAGCACCACCGCCACGCCGGAAACGTCCCAGCGCCACGGCGGCGGGAGCAGAATGCCGGCGGCGAGGGCCAGGAGCGCCAGCGCCACAGGCGCCTGCCAGGTGGCACCGCCCACGGGGGCGGCCGGCCAGTCGCTCAGGTCGCCCCTCCAGATCGGGCCGGGGGTGGCCAGCACGCCGACCCCACCGCGCACCGCCGACCAGCCGGCGAGGACGCCGATCAGGACACCGCCGACTGTGAGGCCGAGGATCGGCCCGCGTCGCCACTCCTCCGGCATGCTGCGGGCACCCACGGCGACCACCAGGAGCAGGGCGGCGGCCACCGCCAACTGCCCGCCCGGGGCGAGCACCGCCCCGATCCGTACCAGCGTGGCGATCAGGGCGGTGGTGACCGCCGCGGCGGCCAGGTCCGAGCCGTCGAGGGTGAGGTCGGCTCGACGGCCGGCGTCGATGGAGGGGGCCAGGAAGAGCAGCACCGCCGCGACCAGCAGAAGCGCACCCACCCAGGCGTCGGCGACTGTCGCGCCGGGCGCCCCGAACGCGGCGGCGGTGACCATCAGCGCGCCCAGTCCGGTGCCGACCGACAGCGGCGCGGGGATGTGGCGCTGGGAGACCTGCACGACGGCTGCGTAGCCCAGGGTCACGCAGACCGCCAGGAAGCTGGCCGCCAGGATCGGGACTGTCACCTCGCGCAGGCTCGCCGGGGTGGGGGTCGGGTCGCTCGGCATGGTCGCGGCCACGAACGCCGCCACCGCCCCGGGCAGCGCGAACGCGGCGCCACCGGCGGCCCAGGCGGTGACCGTGTCCGAGGCGGCCGAGGCGATCCGAATCCGGGGCGCCAGCGTGACCAGCGTGCCGGCCACGAACACTGTGATCAGGACCGCGGCGGTGAGTGTGGGGCTGGCCAGGCTGGCACCCGCGCCGAACAGGCCGACCACTGCCGCCCCGATGGCGTGCGCCACAGCGGCCCGGTCGGTGCGGGCGGACAGCCCGATGACACCGATGCCGATCGCGGCGATCACCATGGGCCAGGGTGCTGTCGCCCAGCCGAGACCGAACGAGGCCGGGACGGCGAGCGCGGTCAGCGCCGCGCCGGCGACAGCGAACTCCCGGCGGATCTCGGTGGGCAGGGCCAGCACCGCCGCGATGGTGAGCAGGAACGCGGCGCCAGCGAGCTGCCAGGTGGTCGGCCCGACGGCGGCGGCCAACTCACCCGGGTACCGGCTGAGGTCGGGGTTCCAGGCGGGCAGTGCGGCCCGGACCGGTGCCACCCCGGCGCGTAGCGCGCCGCCGGCGACCACCAGCCCACTGACGGTCAGCGCCACCGCGGAGGCGAGCTGCGGGCCCCGTCGAGCCGCCTCCGGGACCGCGCGCACCGCCAGCCCGGTCACAGTGATGACCGCCGCGATCAGCAGCAGCGCCCGGCCGGGGAGTGCCACCGAGGCGATTCGGCTGAGCGAGCCGATCACCGCCAGGGTGACGATGCCGGCTGCGACGTCCGGCAGCGGCGGGCGACGCAGCACCAGCGCGCCGGCCAGCCCGATCACGGCGGCCAGCAGCAGCACCACCCCGGCGCCGGTCGCGGTCGGCACTGTCTGTGCCCGCAGCAGGGCGGTGACCGCGTACGCCAGCGAGACGGCGACCGCCACGGCGTGCAGCGACCAGGTCAGCTCACGCAGGCCGGGTACCGGTCGGGTCGGCTGGGGGTCGGCGGTGCCGCCGCTGGCGTCGATCAGCTCCGCGGCCTCCTCCGGGTCGCCCTCCGGCCGGCTCTCGGCGTCGCGTTGGCGGGGCGCGGACGGGGTGCCCGGCGTTGGCAGGTCCTGCCGCACGGGGCGTTCGACTGTCACGCCGGAGCGGGCCAGGCCGAGGTTGACGAGGGCGACCACTGCCAGCACCAGGGCCCAGCCGCCCGGCCCGGTGATCTGGTCGTACGCCAGCAGAGGCAGCACCGGCTGGGCGGCGAGCACTGTGGCGAAGCGGGGCGCGCGCAGACCGGTCCAACCGGCGTACCCGAAGGCGACGGCGGCGGTGACCGCGAAGATCACCCCGGCGAAGACAGTGCCGGAGCCGCCGCCGGCGCCGATCCGGTCCACCGCCCAGAGGGCGTTGCCGGCGAGCGGCACCAGCAGCAGGCCGACAGCGGCGATGGTCTCGGCGGTCGAGGTGAGCCCGCGCCGGGCCAGTGCCGGTGGGGCGAGCAGCATCAGCACGGTGGCCAGGAGCAGGATGCCGAGCCGGGCCAGCGCGTCCATCGAGCTGGTTGCCACCGCGGCGAAGACCACAGCGGCCACGCCGAGCAGCAGCGCGCCCAGCCCGAGCGGGATGTTCTGCACCTCGCGCGAGGACGCCTCCGGCGGGTGCTCCGGGTCGTCCACGTCCAGCCAGGCGGCCCGGGGCGGGGGCGGCGGCGGATCCTCCGGGGCGGGCGGAGTGCCCTGGCGGGGCACCCGGGGCGGCGTTCCCATGGTGGCCGTCGGTGGCCGGCGGCTTGGGCGGCGGCGCAGCACCCGGCGCGGCCGGGTCGCCTGCTTGATCCGCTCCTCGCCGGCGTGGGCGAGGATGTCCCGCTGGAAGAGCGCGGCCTGCATCTTGGCGGCGATCTGCCGCTGCTCGCGGGCGATGGCCGCGTCGCGCGCCTTCATCTCCGCGATCGAACGCTCAATGTCGGCCAGGTGCTCTACCCACTGTGGTTGATCTGCCCCACAGTGCGGGCATCGGACGGCCGGCTTGATCTCCCGGCCGCACGAGGAGCATTGAAAGGTCGCCACGACACCCCTCCACCCGCACTGTGGACATCCACTGTCGCAGCATGCCCAAAGCTGGCGCGGATTTCGACTCTTGTCGGCGGGTCCGGGGCAAACAACGACACCGGCCGGTCACCGAGATGCGCGATGGCCGGCCGGTGGTGCGTCGGTGGGGTCAGGGGCGACCCATGCCCCGGTACTCCCAGCCCGCCTGTGCCCACAGTGCCGGGTCGAGGCAGTTACGGCCGTCGACGACCTTGCGACCCTTGACCAACTCGCCGAGGGCGACCGGATCAGCGTTGCGGAAGTCGGCCCACTCGGTGAGGACGCAGACCAGGTCGGCCCCGTCGACCGCCTCGTTGATGCTGCTCTCGTAGGTCAACTCGGGGACCGCGCGGCGGGCGTTCTCGGTGCCCTGCGGGTCGTACACGTGCACGTCGGCGCCGGCCTTGTGCAGCAGCGCGGCGACGGCGAGCGCCGGGGCGTCGCGGACGTCGTCGGTGTTGGGCTTGAAGGTGGCGCCGAGCACGGCGATCCGGGTGCCGGAGAAGTCCGGGCCGGCCGGGCCGGAGCGGCGGCCGAGCAGGTCCGCGGCGAGCTGAAGCACCCGGGTACGACGGCGCAGGTTGATCAGGTCGACCTCGTGCAGGAAGCGCAGCGCCTCACCGGCGCCCAGCTCCTGGGCGCGGGCCTGGAAGGCCCGGATGTCCTTGGGCAGGCAGGCGCCTCCGAAGCCGAGGCCGGCCTGGAGGAACCGGTTGCCGATCCGCGGGTCGTAGCCGATCGCGCGGGCGAGCTGGGTGACGTCGCCACCGGAGGCCTCGCAGACCTCGGCCATCGCGTTGATGAAGGAGATCTTGGTGGCCAGGAAGGCGTTCGCGGCGACCTTGACCAGCTCGGCGGTGGAGAAGTCGGTGACCACCAGGGGCACCTCGCGGTCCTCCGTGGCGGCCAGGTCGAACACGCCCTTGTGCGCGGCGTAGAGCATGCCGTTGGCCCACTCGCTCTTGACGCCGACGACGATCCGGTTGGGCCGCAGGACGTCGTCGACGGCGAAGCCCTCCTGGAGGAACTCGGGGCTCCACGCCACCTCGACGTCCAGGTCGTTCGGGGTGTGCTTGCCGACGAGCTGCTCGACCCACTCGGCGGTGCCGACCGGCACGGTGGACTTGCCGACGATCAACGCCTTGCGGGTCAGGTGCTGCGCGAGGCTGGTGACCGACGCCTCGACGTACGACAGGTCGGCGCCCATGCCGTCGGCCCGCTGCGGGGTGCCGACGCAGATGAAGTGCACGTCACCGAACTCGGCGGTCTCGGCGATGTCGGTGCTGAACCGGAGGCGGCCGGCGGCGAGATTGCGCCGGAGCAGCTCGTCCAGGCCGGGCTCGTGGATCGGCACCTGACCAGCGTTCAGCATTGCGATCTTGTCGGCGTCGACGTCGAACCCGAGAACCTCGTAGCCCAGTTCGGCGTAGCAGATGGCGTACGTCGCACCGAGGTAACCAGTCCCTAGGAACGTCACCCGCGGCCGGGGTGCGCCCGAGGGCGGGGTCACCGCGGCGATGGCGGGGGTCGGCTGGATGGTGGGGTAGGGGATCGTCACGCCTGTCTTCTCCGCTCGCGCTGGCGTCGCGTCGTCGCGTCGCATTCTGCTGCGGCGCCTGGGCGGGGCACCGGAGGGTGGCTCACTGTCTCAATCTCCATCATCGCTGAGCGCGTCAGGTGCACCGTCCTGCCCATACCTACGCGCCGGTAACATCACCTGAACTGCAGTCGCTAGTCTTCAGTCTGCGCGGTCGGCGGTCAGGAGTCGTCACAGACTGCGCATGATAGTGGTGAAGGGGAGGGCCGAGATGGCCGCAGGTGAGTCGTTCGACGTCTACCGGTTGCCCGAGGAGCACCAGGCGATCCGGGAAGCCGTGCGAGAGGTCTGCGCCGCGAAGGTGGCTCCGCACGCCGCGGAGGCCGACGAGACCGGGGAGTTCCCCAAGGCGTCCTACGACGCGCTGCGAGCGGCCGACTTCCACGCACCGCACATCCCCGAGGAGTACGGCGGCGCGGGCGCGGACGCGCTGGCCACCGCCATCGTGATCGAGGAGGTGGCACGCGCCTGCGCGTCCTCCTCGCTGATCCCGGCGGTGAACAAACTCGGCACCATGCCGCTGTTGTTGTCCGGTTCCGCCGATCTCAAGACTCGTTACCTGACGCCGGTCGCGGCCGGTGACGCGATGTTCTCGTACTGCCTCTCCGAGCCGGAGGCGGGCAGCGACGCGGCGTCCATGACCACCAGGGCGGTACGTGACGGGGATCACTGGGTGCTCACCGGTGTGAAGCGCTGGATCACCAACGCCGGGGTGTCCGAGTTCTACACCGTCTTCGCCGTCACCGACCCGTCCGCCCGGTCCCGGGGCATCTCGGCGTTCGTGGTCGAGAAGTCCGATGCGGGGGTGAGCTTCGGCGCGCCCGAGAAGAAGCTCGGCATCAAGGGCTCGCCCACCCGCGAGGTCTACCTCGACAACGTGCGGATCCCGGCCGACCGGATGATCGGCGCGGAGGGCACCGGCTTCGCGACAGCGATGAAGACCCTGGACCACACCCGGGTCACCATCGCCGCGCAGGCCGTCGGGATCGCGCAGGGCGCGCTCGACTACGCGAAGGGGTACGTGGCCGAGCGCCGGCAGTTCGGCAAGGCCGTCGCCGAGTTCCAGGGGATCCAGTTCATGCTGGCCGACATGGGCATGAAGCTCGAGGCGGCCCGGCAGCTCACGTACGCGGCCGCCGGCAAGTCGGAGCGGGGCGACGCGGATCTCACCTACTTCGGGGCGGCGGCGAAGTGCTTCGCCTCCGACGCGGCCATGGAGATCACCACCGACGCGGTGCAGTTGCTCGGTGGCTACGGCTACACGCGGGACTACCCGGTCGAGCGGATGATGCGGGACGCCAAGATCACTCAGATCTACGAGGGCACCAACCAGGTGCAGCGGATCGTCATGGCGCGGCAGTTGCTGGCCGACGTCTAGGACGGGTTTCCGGCGCTCCGGGATCCTGGAGCGCCGGAGCGTCCGTCACCGGTCGGGGGCGGTCTCGCTCACCGGCCGCACGGGGCAACCCCGCAGGGCGTACGCGAGCAGACCGGTCACCGCCAGGACGGCGGCGCAGGTGGTGGCGGCGGTTGTCCCGGCGGGTTGGATCAGCCAGCCGGCGACCTGCATCCTCAGATCCGGGCTGGGCCCCATCATCGGCAGCACCGCGATGAGGGTCCAGATCAGCGGAGCGATCCAGGCCAGGGCGGCGCCCAGCAGTGTGGCGCCGAGCGCGGTGAGCCCGAGTAGCCCCGCGGTGTTGCGCAGCACCAGGGCGAACGGTTCGTAGCGCGTGTCGGTGATCATGCTGAGCGACAGCAGCGCGGCGATCACGGCGGCGGCGAGCAGCAGGTGTCCGGCGCGGCGTACCGGCCAGTTGACCGCCATGGTGTGGTCGAGGGAGTTGTCGGCACCGGTGAGGGTCGTGCCGACGGCGACCGCCGCCAGCATGATGGCCAGGCTGGCAGTCCGAGCGTTGATGGTCGGCGAGTCGGTGTAGGCCAGCGACAGCGCCCACGCCAGCGCGATCAGGGCGGTCCCGGTGGCCGTGGCGAGGGGGACCCGGCGGGAGCGCAGGTGGAGCTGGAGCAACCTCACGGCCGGTCCTCCGACATGATCGCCACCAGCTCGTCGTCCCGGCAGGCCAGTGCGCCCTCGCGTGCCGTTGCCATCCGGCGTCGTTGCTCGGCCTCCGGCAGGTTCACCAGCGCCTGGTACGCGTTCTCCAGCAGTGCCATCTCCTCGGGTGCCCATGCGGGCTGCGGGGCCGGTGGCTGCCCGGTCAGCCAGGCGGCGGCGACGGTCCGGGCCCGGTACACGTCGCCCAGAATCGGCTGTTCGCCGCACTCCTGCCGCCAGGCGGCCTCCAGCAGGGACGGCAGGAAGTAGTCGCCGGACAGGTCGGCGTGCCCGAAGCGGTCGATCGTGGGAGTGTCGAAGACGAGGGTGTCGGCGGAGTTGCGGGGCGGTGCCATGTCCGGTTCCAGCATCGCCCAGAAGGTGACCCGTTCGGTCTCGACCGCCCGGACCGGTGCGTTGGGCAGCTTCGCCGCCATCAGGCCCAGCGCCTGCCGGGCGGGGCCGACGACATCGGGCAGCAGCCCTGCGTGCACTCGCCGCACGCAGACCTGCGGGCCGTCGTTGTCGCAGACCAGCTCGACGGCGACCGGGTCGACGGCCGCCGCCCCGCGGGCTCCGCCGACGGGCAGGAGCGGTAGGGCGACCGCGACGCCGAGCACCGCGGGGAGTACGGCGAACGCGATGGCGCGGCGGCGGACCGCGCCGAGCAGCAGCAGGCCGGTCGCGGCCAGGGACACCAGCCACAGCGCCTGGACCAGGCTGACCCGCGTCATGACCGTCTGGAAGTCGTCCAGACTGTTGATCGTCGGTAGGAGCAGCATCGCCGCCGGTTCCGGCCGGAACCGCGCGATCCCCGTGCTCGTGTCGGGTGCCATGGCCAACTCCGGAACCAACCCAACCACGGCGAACCCGACCACCGCGAGGACCGGTGCGGTGATCACCCGGGGCACGGCCCGGCCGGCGGCCATTCCCAGCCAACCCGCGGCGACCAGTGCCGGGACGCCGACCGCGGTGACGACGATCGCCGCGAACGGGAAGTAGCCCGCCGTGGGCACCACCCATCCGGCCCCGACGAGGAACGTCAGGAGGTACGCGGTCGTCACCGAGACCGCGAGCGCGCCGGCGGTCGGGACGACACGCTGCCACCGCGGCCGGACGGTGCTGGCGAACAACTCGTCGACCCGGTGGCGCGCGTCGCGCCGGCCCATCCACGCCCCACCGGCCAGCGCGAGCGGCAGCAGCACCATCAGCAGCGACCGGGCCATCACCGCCAACTGCATCCAGCGCCCCGCGAAGAACTGGGTGGACGACAGCAGCAACGCCGCGCCACTCACCAGTATCAACAGGGCGGTGCCCAGTGCCGCCGAGCGGCGCAGTTCGATGCGGAGGATGCGTCCCGTCATGCCGACACCCGCTCGCGGTAGGCGCGCAGCACCGACGAGTAGCCACGTTCGGTGGCGCTGTCACCGGCGTCGCCGGCCCCACCCTGTTCGGTCAGTTGCCCGGTGGTGCCCTGCCACACCAACCGGCCCTCACTGATGAGCACCACGTCGGAGCAGGCCACCGCGACGTCCTCGACCAGGTGGGTGGAGACGAGTACGCAACTGTCCAGGCCGATCTCCCGCAGCAGTTCGCGGAAGTCGAGGCGCTGCTCCGGGTCCAGGCCGACCGTCGGCTCGTCGAGCAGCAGCACCGCCGGGTCGTTGACGATCGCCTGGGCGATGCCGGCGCGGCGCAGCATCCCGCCGGACAGCGTCTTCATCCGGGAGTCGGCGCGGTCCGCCAGACCCACCCGTTCGACGGCCCGCTGCACGGCGCCGGGGATGACCGCCTTCGGCATCTCCTTGAGCCAGGCGATGTACTCGACGAACTCCCGGACCGTGAAGCGCGGGTAGAAGCCGAAGTGCTGCGGCAGGTAGCCCAGGCCGCGGCGTACCTGGCGGAGGTCGGCGTTGCCGGTGACCTCGCCGCCGAGCACCGTCAGCCGCCCCCCGGCCGGCTTCAGCACCGTGGCCAGGGCTCGCATCAACGTCGTCTTTCCGGCGCCGTTGGGGCCGAGCAGCCCGTGCACACCGGTGCCCAATTTCAGGTCGAGCTCGTTCACCGCGAGGTGTCGGCCGGCCCGGACCTGCAACTTCTCGGCGTGCACCGCCCACGCGTAGGTGGGCGGGGCGGTCTCGGCCACGCTGACCGTACGCATCATGATCTCTCCATTCGGCAGTGGCTCGGTGTCGTCATCGGTGCAGAAGGTTCTTGTGCGGTTCGTGCGGCCGTCGCCACGCTCGAACGAGGACGACTGCCGTCAACGCCACTGTGGCGAGCCCCCACCCCGGCAGGCTGCCGCCGGTGAGGACCGTCGGAAGTTGCCCGTCGGTGAGGCTCGGCCCGACCACACCGGCGGACCAGGCGACTGTCAACGCGAGTGCGGCGCGGTCGACCCCCACCACAGTGCCCAGCGCCAACGCGCCGGCGGTGAACCCGAGGGCGGGCAGCAACCAGAGGCCAGGGGAGTGGCCGGTGACCCAGCCCGCCACCGCCAGCACCGGTATGACCGCCGACAGCACCCCCAACGTGCGGCGCATCAGCAGCGGCAGGCCGGTGCGAGGCATGGTGGCCGTCAGTTCCCAGGCCGGGTCGAGGCGCCGGCTCCAGACCGCTGCCACCGGCAGCAGCGGTGCCACCGGCGCGATCAGCAGCACCAGCGACGGCAGGCTGTCGAACGTCCACTCGAACAGGGCCGCCGCCAGCATCAACCCGGTGGCGGTGACCAGCCAGGGCAGCACCCGCGCGGCGACACCGGTACGCGGCAGCCGGCGACGGCGTACCGGAGGTGGGCCGGTGGCGATCCCGGTGGCGATACCGTCGGCCACCCGGTCCAGCAGGTCCCGGGTGCCGGGGTCGACGTCCGTGAGCACCGCTCGGCAGGCGGCGCAGGTCTCCAGGTGCGCCTCGATCGCCCAGATGGTCGTGTCGTCGACGCCGGCAGCACCCGAGGCGTACTGGGAGATGACTGTGGGCGTCGGGTGAGTGGTCATGACAGCGCCTCCCGGAGGGCGATTCGGGCCCGCCGGGCCCGGGTCTTCACGGTCCCCTCCGGCATGCCGAGCAGCAGAGCGGTCTCCCGTGCGGTCAAGCCGTCGAGGACCATCGAACGCAGCACCTGACGGAGTTCCGCAGGTAGCTCGTGCAGGGCCCGCTCCAGGTTGGCGTCCATCCCGCCGGCCAGCGCCTCGTCCTCGGCCGCCGGGGCCACGGTCTCGAAGGTCTGCACGGACGGGACCCGCTCCCGTCGGGCGCGGTGGCGAAACGCGTCGATCAACCGGTGCGCGGCGATCGTCCACAACCAGCCCACCGCGCTGCCGGAGGTGGAGGACTGCGCCTGACTACCGGCCGACCGCCAGACCGCCAGGTACGTCTCCTGCAACACCTCGGCCACCACGTCCTCGTCGGCGCAGCGTCGGCGCAGTCGCGCTGTCAACCACGGGGCGGTACGCCGGTACAGCGCGTCGAAGGCGCGCCGGTCGCCCCGGGCGACGCGGCGAAGGAGTTCGCCCTCGTCGAGCCCGTCCAGACTTCGTTTCACACCAGGCAAGACGACGCGTACCCCGGCCTCGGTTCTGCTCCGGCTGTGACTCCGGTCACACTGGTCCCCGGAGAACGGGCGGGGTGACTCCCCACACACCGGGAACGTCACCCGCCGCCGAGGTGTTGCCGAGCGAGAGGATCACCCTCGGATCATCGCCCCACCCGGCCGCCCCCGCCACGACGCTGCCTCGTCACATCCACGCTGCCCACCGTCGGGCGTCCCACACCGTGCCGCCACGTCCACGCGGTCCCGGTGACGCCCCGCGCCGCCGCTCGTGACGACGCGCCCCGCAGAGAGATCGAGATGATGAAGCAGTTGGTGGAGAAGACCGGACGCGATACCGCCGTCGCGCAAGAAGTGCTGCCCGGTGACCTGATGACGAACCGTCAGCGGGCGCAACTCGTCCTCGTGCTGGGCGCGTTGATCGCGATCGGGCCGTTGACCATCGACATGTACCTGCCCGCGCTGCCCGCCATCACGGCGGGCCTGCAAACCACCGAGACCGCCGTGCAGTTGACGCTGACCGGCACGCTGGTCGGCCTCGCGTTGGGCCAGTTGCTGATCGGGCCGCTCTCCGACGTGGTCGGGCGGCGGGTGCCGCTGCTGGCCGGGCTGGCCGCGCACATCGTGGCCTCCGTGCTGTGCGTCTTCGCACCCAACATCGCGGTGCTCGGCGGGCTGCGCGTACTCCAGGGGCTCGGCGTCGCCGCCGCCACAGTGGTAGCGACGGCAGTGGTCCGCGACCTGTTCAGCGGGGCCTCGTTCGCGCGGATCTTCTCCCGGCTGATGCTCGTCATGGGCCTGGCGCCCATCCTCGCGCCGACCTTGGGCAGCGGCCTGTTGAGCTGGACCGACTGGCGGGGCGTCTTCGCGGCGCTGGCGGTGCTGGGCGCCCTGCTGATCGTCGTTGCCGCACTCCGGCTTCCGGAGACCCTTCCGATGACGCGTCGGCGGCACGGCGGGGTGCGCGCCACACTGCGCGACTACCGGGGGTTGGTCAACGACCGGGCGTTCGTCGGCCTGGTGCTGGTCGCGGGGCTGGCGATGGCGGCCCTGTTCGCGTACGTCTCGGGCTCGTCGTTCGTGCTCCAGCAGGAGTACGGCCTCGACGAGCAGCAGTTCGGCATCGCCTTCGGGGCCGGCGCTGTGGGCCTGATCGGGGCCACCCAGTTCAACGTTCGGCTGCTGCGCCGCTACACCCCGCAGCAGATCCTGGTCAGCGCCCTGACCGCCGGAACGGCGGCTGGCCTGCTGCTGGTCATGTTCGCGGCGACCGGCATCGGTGGCCTGGGCACCCTGCTCGCGTCACTGTGGCTGGTCCTGGCCGCCGCCGGCCTGGCCCTGCCCAACGCGCCGGCGCTGGCCATGAGCCGGCACAGCGAGGCCGCTGGCACCGCCGCGGCGTTGCTCGGCGCCGTGCAGTTCGGCATCGGCGCGGTGTCGGCGCCACTGGCCGGTCTGTTCGGCACCGGGAGCGTACCGATGGCGATCGTCATCGCGGGCGGCATGGCCGCCGCGCTGATCGTCATGCTCCTCGTGGTTCCCCGTGCCAGCCTCGGCACCGTCGACAGGGATCTGGCGGTCGCGCTGCACTAGCTCGAAACGGATGGAGGGGCGGGCCGGGTCACCGGCCCGCCCCGACGATCAGCGGATCTCGGTGGTGTCCTCGGGGCGCGGTTGGCCGCGCGGTGGGGCGGACCAGGGTGATTCGCCACCCACCCGGCGGGGCAGCGGCTCGGTCGGTGTCGAGTCCGCCGGGTAACCCAGAGTGAGGGGCGCGGTGTCGCGCTCCGCGGGCGCGGGGGCCGGCCAGTCGGTCAACGTGAAGTCGTCGTTGCGGGGGCCTCCGTCCGACACGGGGGCGGGTGCCGCGGCCGGTTCGGTCGCCGGGCTCGGCCACTGCCGCCAACGCTGTTGGCTGAAGGTCGCCATCAGCAGCAGCAGGCCGAGCAGGAAGAGCGTGCCGTTCTCCACCGGCAGTCGCAGCGGCAGAGGATCGCCGAACACCTTCCACTCGTGCGGGATCGCGTTCCGCACCGAGAAGGGCGCCACGAACATCCCGATGTACGGGGTGACCAGCAGCGCACCGGCCACCAACGGGCCCAGCGGCGAGAAGCGCAGCGTGCCGAGCAGGCCCAGCAGGACACCGCCGACACCGAGGTACACGGCCGGCTCGATCAGGTTTGCGGTGTTGAACGTGCCGATCTCCACCCAGCGGTCGACCGTCCGGCTCGACCCGTCCTGCCCCAGTGTGACCAGCACCCAGGTGATGGGCGCCACCACCAGCCCGGCGAGGAAGCTCCAGAGATGTCGCATCCGCGCACCGTACCGTTTTCGACATGACTGAGCACCTCTCCGCCGCTCCGACCGGCAAGCCGACGTCGTACTCGCGCGTCACTCTCAGCAAGATCATGACCGCTGTGGACGTCAACCTCTACGGCACCGTGCACGGCGGAGTTCTGATGAAGTTCGTCGACGACGTGGCCGGTGCCGCCGCCGCCCGACACAGCGGCGGGACCGCGGTGACCGCGGCGATCGACGAGATCGTCTTCTCCGAGGCGGTCCGGGTCGGTGACCTGGTGCACGCGCACGCCCAGGTGAACTGGACCGGCCAGACCTCCATGGAGGTGGGCGTGCGGGTGGTCGCCGAACGGTGGGACTCGGCCGAGGACGCGCCGGTCCGGGTTGCCACCGCGTACCTGGTGTTCGTCGGCGTCGACGTGGGTGGGGCGCCGCGCGCGGTCCGCCCGGTGCTGCCGGAGACGGCGGAGGACGAGCGCCGGTACAAGGAGGCGGAGATCCGCCGAGCGCACCGGCTGGCCCGCCGCCGTGCCATCCAGGCCCACCGTGCCGGCTGACCCACATGAGGTGGCGGGTTGGAGTGTGGGGCGGGCACGCGTCGGTTGGCCTACCCGGTGCGCAGAATGGCGCTTCGAGGTAGGGCAAGATGGCGCCACGGCCCAGTCACAGTGTCGTGTCGGGCCAGGGGGAGGGTGGAGCAGTGGGTGACATGCTGTGGACGCCGCCGGCGGACGTACGTGAGCGGTCCCGGATCGGTGCCTACCTGCGCTGGCTGCGGGAGCACCGCGGGTTGGACTTCGCCGACTACGACGCGCTGTGGCGCTGGTCCACCACCGATCTGGACGGGTTCTGGCGCTCGATCTGGGACCACTTCGAGGTGATCGCGCACACCCCGCCGACCGCCACCCTGGCCGAGCGGGGAATGCCCGGCGCCCGGTGGTTCCCCGACGCCACGCTCAACTACGCGGAGAACGTGCTGCGGATGCCGGGGCGGGCCGACGACGACCCGGTGGTGATCTCCCACGGGCAGACCCGCCCGCCGGTCACGCTGACCGCCGGTGAGCTGCGCGAGCAGGTCCGCCGGGTGTCGGCCGGGCTGCGCCGGCTCGGCGTCACCGCCGGTGACCGGGTGGCGGCGTACGCCCCGAACATCACCGAGACGTACGTCCTGCTGCTGGCCACCGCCAGCCTGGGCGCGATCTTCTCGTCCTGCGCGCCCGAGTTCGGCACCCGCAGCGTCACCGACCGTTGGCAGCAGATCGAACCGACGGTGCTGGTCGCCGTGGACGGCTACCGGTACGGCGACAAGCCTGTGGACCGGCGTGCCGAGGTCGCCGCGATCCGGGCCGCCCTGCCGTCGCTGCGCCACACCGTCAGCATCGGCTACCTCGACCCGACGGGCCCCGCGCCCGAGGGCGCGCTGGGCTGGGCCGAGCTGGCCGCGCCCACCGACGAGCCGTTGACGTTCACGCCGGTGCCGTTCGACCACCCGCTCTACGTGCTGTACTCCTCGGGCACCACAGGGCTGCCGAAGCCGATCGTGCACGGCCACGGCGGCATCCTGCTGGAGCACCTGAAGATGCTCGCCCTGCACCACGATCTGGGCCCGGCCGACCGGTTCTTCTGGTTCACCACCACCGGCTGGATGATGTGGAACTTCCTGGTCTCCGGCCCGGCGGTGGGGGCGACCATCGTGCTCTTCGACGGCAACCCGGGGGTCCGGGCGGAGCCCGGCCGGCCGGCCGAGCCCGACCTCGGCGGGCTGTGGCGGCTGGCGGCGGAGACCGGGACGACGTACTTCGGCACCTCAGCGCCGTACCTGCTGGCCTGCCGTAAGGCCGGGTTGGTCCCCCGTGAGGTCGCCGACCTGTCGGCGCTGCGCGGCGTGGGTTCCACGGGTGCGCCGCTGCCCGTTGAGGGTTTCCGCTGGGTGTACGAGACCGTCGGCGACCACCTCCAGCTCCAGTCGCTCTCCGGCGGCACCGACGTGTGCACCGGTTTCGTCGGCGGTGTGCCGCTGCTGCCGGTGTACGCCGGTGAGATCGCCTGCCGGGCGCTGGGCGCCAAGGTGGAGGCTCGTTCCGCCGACGGCACGCCGGTCATCGGTGAGCTGGGCGAGCTGGTGATCACCGAACCGATGCCGAGCATGCCGGTGGGCTTCTGGAACGACACGGACGGCACCCGCTACGCGGAGGCGTACTTCGACGTCTACCCGGGTGTCTGGCGCCACGGTGACTGGATCACCATCAACGAGCGGGGTGGCTGCGTGATCACCGGCCGCTCCGACGCCACCCTCAACCGCGGTGGGGTGCGCCTCGGCACCGCCGAGTTCTACTCGGTGGTGGAAGGGCTCGACGAGGTGCTCGACTCGGTCGTCGTGCACCTGGAGGACGACGAGGGCGGCGCCGGTGAGCTGCTGCTCTTCGTGGTGCTGGCCGAGGGTCTGGAGCTGGACGACCCGATGCGCACGAAGATCTGCCGTGAACTGCGCACGGCGCTCTCACCCCGGCACGTGCCCGACGAGATCCATCAGGTGCGTTCGGTGCCGCGCACCCTCTCGGCGAAGAAGCTGGAGGTGCCGGTCAAGAAGATCCTCACCGGCACCCCGGTCGACCAGGCCGCCGCGAAGGGGGCCCTGGTCAACCCCGAGTCCCTGACCGCCTTCGCCGCCCTGGCCCAACGCCGAGCCACCGACAGCACCCCCGCCTAACCTCACCCTCCCGCGTCGATCAAGGACTTGTGGTGCCTCGCGAAAGGGGCATTGGCCCATCAGTTGCCCACCACGACTCCATGATCGACGGGGCGGGCGGGGCCGCGGGGGACGGGCGGCGGGGTTACTGGAGAGTTTGGGTGACCTTTTCGGTGGCCTGGCGGTTGGCCACCTTCGTTGGGTCGAGGTTGGCGCAGAGGACGACTGTGGCGGCCCTTGTCAGCGGGGCCAGCAGCCAGTCGACCGGGTCGGGGTAGCGGGCGGCGTCAACCAGGACCCGCGCGCCGGGCTCGATGCCCAACTCGGTGGCGCGGGCCTCGGCGCGACCCAGCAGGTGCGCGTCGGTGGGGCCACTGCCGGACTGCGGCGTGAAGTGGTCCCCGTGGCCGCGTACCTCGACGACGTAGTCGGCGAACCCGGGCGGCACCTGCCGAAGCGGTGCGGCGAGCGGGGCCAACCCGAGGGCGTACCGCTCGTCGGCGGACCAGGACTGCGCCTCGTCGAACTGGTCGGCGGCGGCGAAGAGCACCCCCACGTCGCCCGGCGTGTCGACCACGCTCAGCTTGGCCGACCAGCAGGCCAGCAGCACCGCCGCGGTCTGCCAGTGTGGCGGCAGCAGCACGCCGGCCGGGGTGCCCGGCGCGAGGCCGACCTCGTCGACGAGGAGGTTTGCGGTCTTCGCCACCCAGTTCGCCAACGTGACGCCGGAGAGTTCGGTGCGGTCGCCGGTGGCGTCGTCGTACCAGGTGAGCAGCGGTCGGGTCGGGTCGGTCGCGATCGCGTCGGCGAACACCCGGGCAATGTTGTCGGCCATCGGCGCGAACGATACGCCAGTGCGGGCCGTACTCGATGACGATGACAAGTCGGCGTACCGTCGGGTCGCAGTCAGCGTCGGCCCCGCGCCCCGGCGTAGGCTTTACCCCCGGAGTGTTGTTCCCCACAGGCCCGCCAGTTCAAGGAGTCGCCCCGTGACCGCCGGTCGCCCGCCCCGCGTGCTCATCGACGCCACGAGTGTCCCCACCGACCGTGGTGGTGTCGGTCGATACGTCGACGGTCTGCTCGGTGCCCTCGGAAAGGTGTGCGGGTCGGGGGTGGAGCTGGCGGTGGTCAGTCTCCGCACCGATCTGGAGCGGTACACCCGCATGCTGCCCGGCGCGGAGATCATCCCGGCTCCGGCCGCCGTGGCGCACCGCCCGGCCCGGCTCGCCTGGGAGCAGACCGGTCTGCCGCTGCTCGCCCAGCAGGTGGGCGCAGAGGTGTTGCACTCGCCCTTCTACACCTGCCCGCTGCGGGCCGGGTGTCCGGTCACGGTCACTGTGCACGATGCGACGTTCTTCACCGAGCCGGAGCATTACGACAAGTCGCGCCGCACGTTCTTCCGCAGCGCCATCAAGACCTCGTTGCGCCGCGCCGACCGGGTGATCGTGCCCAGCAAGGCCACCCGGGACGAGCTGATCCGTCTGCTCGACGCCGACCCGACGCGGATCGACGTGGCTTACCACGGCGTCGACCAGGCTGCCTTCCACGCTCCCACCGAGGAGGAGAAGGCCCGCGTACGCGCGCGTCTGGGGCTGGGCAACAGCAGCTACGTCGCCTTCCTCGGTGCCAAGGAGCCTCGGAAGAACGTGCCCAACCTGATCCGTGGGTGGGCGCGGGCGGTGGCTGACCGGGTCGACCCGCCGGCCCTGGTGATCGCCGGTGGGCAGGGGCACGACGAAGACATCGACCGGGCCGTGGCCGAGGTGCCGTCGCACCTGCGTCTGCTGCGCCCCGGCTACCTGCGCTATGCCGACCTGCCGGGTTTCCTCGGCGGTGCCCTGGTCGCCGCGTACCCGTCCTACGGCGAGGGCTTCGGGCTGCCGATCCTGGAGGCGATGGCGTGCGCCGCCCCGGTGCTGACCACGCCCCGGCTCTCGCTGCCCGAGGTGGGCGGCGACGCGGTCGCGTACACCTCGGAGGACCCGGAGCAGATCGGCACCGACCTGGCCGCCCTGCTCGACGACGAGCAGCGGCGGTTGTCGCTGGCGAAGGCGGGGTTCGACAGGGCCAAGGAGTTCACCTGGGAGTCCAGCGCCGAGGTGCACATCGCGGCGTGGAGTCGCGCCCGCTCCTGACCCTCCGCGTCGCTGCGGGTGACCCGTGCCACTTTGGGCAGGTACGTCGGGCATGATGTGCGGATGCTCTATGCGGTCATTCCGGCAGGTGGCAGTGGCACGAGGTTGTGGCCGTTGTCCCGCGCTGGCCATCCCAAGTTCCTCCACCCGCTGACCGGCACCAGCGCCTCCCTGCTCCAGGCGACAGTCGAACGGCTCGCGCCGCTGACCACACCGGATCGGACCCTTGTGGTCACCGGCGCCGCGCACGTCGCGGCGGTGGCACGGCAGCTGACAGTGCTGCCGGAGGAGAACATCCTGGTCGAGCCCTCCCCCCGGGACTCCTGCGCGGCGATCGCGTTGGCCGCCGCGGTGATCGCGGCGCGCGACCCGAACGCGGTGATGGGCAGCTTCGCGGCCGACCACCTGATCCGCGACCCGGAAAGCTGGGTCCGCACGGTCCAGGAGGCGGTCCGCGGCGCCGAGCAGGGCATGCTGATGACCGTCGGTATCACTCCGACCCGTGCGGAGACCGGCTACGGCTACCTGGAGACCGGCGATCCGACCGAGGGTGTGCCGTGGCGCCAGGTGGCCGAGTTCAAGGAGAAGCCGGCCGCCGAGGTCGCCGAGGCGTACGTCCGTTCGGGCCGGCACCTGTGGAACGCGAGCATGTTCGTGTGGCGGGTGGACGTCTTCCTCGCCGAGCTGGCCCGCCAGCAGCCGGCACTGCACGCCGGCGTCGCCGCGATCGCCGCCGCCTGGGGCACCCCGGAACAGGACGACGTCCTGGGCGCGATCTGGCCGACCCTGCCGAAGATCTCCGTCGACTACGCGGTGATGGAGGGCGCTGCCACCGCGGGTCGAGTCGCGACGGTGCCCGGCGACTTCGGTTGGAACGACGTCGGTGACTTCCACACCCTGGGCGACGTGCTGCCGGCCGACGACGCGGGCAACGTGGTGCTCGGCACGGAGGCCAAGCCGGGTGTGCTGCTGCGGGACAGCAGCAACCTCGTTGTCGTCCCGCAGTCGGGTCGGTTGGTGGCAGTGCTCGGTCTGCGCGACCTGATCGTGGTGGACACCCCGGACGCGGTGCTGGTCTGCCCGCGCGACCGGGCGCAGGACGTCAAGGCCCTGGTCGACGAGCTCAAGGAGCGAGGCGAAGAGGGCTACGTCTGAGGGCTGCGAGTGCCGGCGCGACCTGTTGCGCGGTCCCGCCGGCCAGTGGCTCGGGCAGCTGGTCCGGGGGGAACCAGCCCAGCGCCTCGGCCTCGTCGCTGACCTGCTCCACAGCCGAGGGCGGGGCGAGCACGGCGAACCGTACGTCGTGGTGCGCGGACCCGCCCTGACACTGCACCGGGTGCACGTCCACGTCGATCGGCACCGGGTCGATCCGCAGGCCGGTGATTCCGGACTCCTCGGTGGCCTCGCGGAGGGCGGCGCCGACCAGGGTCTGGTCGACCGGCTCACAGTGCCCGCCGAGCTGCACCCACCACCCGAACTTGACGTGCAGGCAGAGCAGCACCCGCGAGCCGGTGGCGTCCAGCACCAACGCGCTGGCCGTGACGTGCCCCGGTCGGTGCTGCCGACTCATCGCGATCGGACCGGCGGCGAGCAGGGTGAGGGTCCGGTCCCGAGCGCTGGCCGCACCCGGGCTGGTCGGCTGCCAGCCCTTGAGCAACGCTGTGGCGTCGGCGTGCAACGCGGCGTACGCCTCGGGGTCGGTCGGGTGGGCGGTGGGTCCGGTGATCACGGCGTCGGGCACCCCGCCACTGTACGAGCGTGTGCTCCGTACGCTGGCTCGGTGACAGTGCGACTCGTCGAATTCGTGGTGGCAGGTAACGAGGCCAGCGATCTGCTGCCGGTGCGCTCGGCGGCGCTGCTGGGCGCGTACGGTGCCCGGCGGGGCTTCTGGACGGTGCTGGACGAGGGGCCGGTGGAGCGCTGCCTCGCGCTGCTGCTGGAGCGCGACGACGGGCAGTGGACGGCAGTGCACGTGAGTGCGGATGCCGGTGTGGAGAACGGGCGGACCGAGGACGGTGAGGCGCTCGCCCACCACGACGGCTGGGTGTACGTCTTCGGCTCCCACTTCGGCTCGAAGGCTGGCCCGCTGCGACCTCGGCGCGCCTTCGTGGCCCGGTTCCGCGAGGACGACGCGGCGGCCGGGCCGGTGCCGGTGCACGTGGTACGCAACTCGTTTCGGCTGCACCGGGCGGTGAACGATGCGCTCGCCGCGGCGCCGCTGACGCTCCTGCCGGCGGGGCAGCGGGTGCGGGAACGGTTCATCGTGGAGACGCTGGCCCGGGGGACCGCCCGGGAGAAGAGCTGGGTGAGCCGCTTGGCCCCGGACGACCTGCCGTTGAACGTGGAGGCTGCGGCGTTCACCCCGGCCGGGACGGTGCTGCTCGGGCTGCGTTTTCCGGTCACCGACGCCGGTGAGCCGATCCTGGTCGAGGTGGCCGGTGTGCCGGGTATGTTCACTGCCGAGCGGGCGTGGCCGCGGGCGTTGGGCGCGTACGTGTTGACCGCTGTCACTCCGCCGGGGCAGCTGACCGGCTTCCGCGCGATCACCCCGACGGCCGACGGCGGGTACGCGGCAGTGATCGGCTCGATCGACGCGCTCGGCAAGGGGTCCGTCCTGCTCGACGACCATCCGGGTGGAGGTGAGGTCACATCCCGCCACGTCCGCTTCCGGCTCACCGGTGGCGAGGCGGGCGACGGGCGGCGGCTCGTCGGGGAGCAGGTGGCGGACCTGGCCCCGTTTCACCACGTCGAGGGGGTAGCGGAGCTGGATGGGCTGTCGTTCTACGTCACTGACGAGGACCATCGGGTCGCGCTCTGGGTCGGCTGAGCCGGCGCGGGGGGCGGGATGACCGGACGGCACCTCCGCGGAACAAGGGCCGCAGACCCTCGTGGTGCCGTCCGATCACCGGGGCCTCCCCGGTCCCGGTGCCCCGGCAGCACTGACGTCAAGGACGCGCGGCGCCGTGTTCGGGCATGGGAAGCATGCCGAACCGGCCCCGGAGACGTCGAGGTTTTTCAGCCCAGGCTTAAAGATGGAGATTACTGCCGGCCAGGTAGAGTCGAACGGTCATCCGGCACCCCCCTGTCGGCGACACAGGAGCGCTCCATGCTGAAGATCCACTTTTCTGGGGAGGACATCCTCCGGACCCGGGTGGCGCCGGCGGCGGACCCGGTCTGGGAGCTGGTCCTCAGCCTGCACGTGCTGCGCGGCCGCACCCGCGATCCGCTGACCGCCAACTGGCGGCGCAGCGTGGCCCGGGATCTGCGCCAGGACTCCGCCTCCGAGCAGCTCCGCCTGCTCTTCGCGTTGAACCCGCCGCGTGGCTACTTCCCCGACTTCCTCACCCCGTACGCCAGCGTCGGCGGCTTCGAGGCCGGGCTGGACGCGGTCCGCAGCACCCCCACCGAGTTGCTGCACCGGGACCTGAGCGTGCTGGCCTCCGAGAACCAGCTGCCCTCCTCGGCGGCCGCGCTCGCCCGCGGTGAGGTGTCGGCGCTGCACCACCTGGCCGAGTCGATGGAGCAGTACCGGTCGCTGGCGATCAGCCCGTACTGGGGCCGGATCCAGGCCGCGGTCGCGGCGGACCGCACGCGACGTGCGCGGGCGCTGCTCGACGGCGGCGTCGAGGGCCTGCTCACCAGCCTCCGGCCGGCGATGCGCTGGGAGAGCAGGGTGCTGGAGGTCCACAGCTACCCGCACAGCCGGGAGCTGCACCTGGACGGCCGTGGGCTGCTGCTGGTGCCGTCGTTCTTCTGCGCGGCCACCCCTGTCGCACTACTCGACCCGGCGCTGCCACCCGTGCTGGTCTACCCGGTGGACCGGCTGGGCGCCCTGGTCTCCGCCGACGCCAGCGCCGCGTCCGGTGCTGCCCGCGAATCACTCGCCGCGTTGCTGGGCCGCACCAGAGCGGCGGTGTTGCAGGCCAGCGACGAGGGCTGCACCACCGGCGAGGTCGCCCGCCAGCTCAACATCTCACCGGCGGCGGCGAGCCAGCACGCCACGGTGCTGCGCAACGCTGGTCTGCTGGTCAGCCACCGCGAACGCAACAGCGTGCTGCACACGTTGACCCCGCTGGGCCGGGCCATGCTGGACGCGTGACCCGGCCGTTCACACCGGCCGAGGGCGCTTCTACAGGGCGAGCACGGCGCTCGCCGGGCTGCCAGGCGGTGGCGGCAACAGGGTCGACCCGACGCCCTGGGCGGCCAAGGCGACGCGCAGCCGGTGCAGGTCGGCGCCGAAGCGGACCAGACCGAACGGCTCGACGGGCGTCGGGGCGGAGCCGAGCAGCAGGTCGGCGCCGTCCGGCCACCCGGGCATCTCAGCGACCAGACCGGCGCGTACCTCGGCCTCGTCGACAAGTGTGAAGACCGTGCCGGGGGCGACCAGCCCGGCGACAGCGTCGATCGCCCGTCGCACCGCGGTCAGGTCGGCCGGTGTCGGACCGGGACCGTCGGTCAGGGTGGCGGCGTCGGAGAGCCCGGCGGCACGGGCCTCGGCGGTACCGAGCGAGAACAGGTCCTGTGCCGCGTCGCGGATCAGCGCCCGCGCGCCACCGGCGTCGTCCGGGTTTGTGGCCGGCAGGTAGCCCCGCACCACAGCGACGGGGACCTGATCGCACTTGCCCTTGATCAGTTCGCCGGCACCCGCCAGCTCGTCCACCACTGCCATCTGGGTCAACTGCAACTCGTTGCCGTACGGGTCGACCTCGCCCCGGTGGTCGCGGATGGCCGGCATCCCGGCCACCCCGAGTGCCACGTCGGTGAGCCCGTTGCGCCAGGGCCTGCCCATCGTGTCGCTGATGATCACGGCCAGGTCCAGGTCGTAGCGCTCCAGCAGCGCGTCCCGCAGAGCCCGGGCCGAGGCGTCCGGGTCGACCGGCAGCAGCACCAGTTGGGTCTTGTCCACGTTCGACGCGTCGATCCCCGCCGAGGCCATGACGAAGCCGTGGTGGGTCTGCACGATCCGGGTCGCCCCCCTGCTGGCGACCACCCGGGCGGTCTCACCGGCCAGGACCTCGTCCCGGGCGGCCAGCCGTTCCGGCCCGTCCGCCGGCACGTCGACCAGCCGCCCCTCCGCCTTGGAAACGATCTTGCTGGTCACCACCAGCACGTCACCGTTGCGCAGCCACGGCGCGGCGGTCGCGATCACCGCGGCCAGATCGTCGCCCTCGGTCACATGACCGATGCCGAGCACCGGCAGAACTTCCAGCCTCACGTCAACTCCACCGCGGCACGGACCATGGCCGCCGTCGCCGCCTCGTCGGTCATCCGCAGCGGCACCGCGCGGACCGTCACCTCGGGCACCACAGTGCCCGCGTCCTCCTCGGCCACCAGCCAACCGTCGAGCAGGCCGCCGCTCGCCCGCCCGCCGTAGAGCCGACCCACCCCCGCCGCGCTGCACTCCGCACCGAGCACCTCCAGGCAACGGTCGGCCATACCCCGCACCGGCGCGCCGCCGATGATCGGCGAGACACCCACCACCGGCGCCGGGCCGTCCGCCACCGCCGCACGCAGCCCCGGTACGGCCAGCACCGGCGCGACGCTCACCACCGGGTTGCTCGGCGCGATCAGCACCAGGTCGGCCGAGGCGATCGCGTCCAGCACCCCGGGGGCCGGCTTCGCCGTCTCCGCACCGACGAACACGAAACGGTGCGTGGTGATGTCGGCCCGGTACCGCACCCACCACTCCTGGAAGTGGATCGCCCGCTGACCCTGGTCGTCCTCCACCACGGCATGGGTCTCCAGGCGGTCGTCAGTCGCCGGCAACAGGCGTACGCCCGGCTCCCAGCGGCTGGCCAGCGCCTCGGTGACAGCGCTCAACGGGTAACCGCCGTTGAGCATGGTGCTGCGGACCAGGTGGGTGGCGATGTCCTTGTCGCCGAGGCCGAACCAGGTCGGCTCCGCCCCGTACGCGGCCAACTCCTGTTTGACAGTCCAGCTCTCGCCGACCCGACCCCAGCCCCGTTCCGGGTCGGCGCCCCCACCGAGCGTGTACATGACGCTGTCCAGGTCGGGGCAGATCTTCAACCCGTGTAACCACAGGTCGTCGCCGACGTTGACAACGGCGGTCACCTCCGCGCCGACGTCACGGGCGTACGCCCGGACGCCGAGCAGGAACCGGGCGCCGCCGATGCCGCCGGCCAGAACCACGATGCGCATGTCGACCATCCTCGCGCACGTGACGCCTCCGATCCCTGGGAGGCCCGCGAGACTAGGCTCACGTGCACCCTGTCCGTTGATGCCCCGAGGGGGAACTCGTGACCAGCCCCGCCGAGCCCGCGTCCGCCGACGCGACGCAGGCCCGCCAGCTGACCAAGCCGCTACGGGAGCTCGCCGCGCTCGCGCTGCTTGGCGCCAACGCCGTGTTCCTCTTCGTGGGCCTGCTCCGGCTCATCGCCCCGAACGACTACAGCTCCTTCACCGACCGCGCGGGCAGCGCCTTCTACGCGTTCGTCGGGGTGGAGGCGGTGGGTCTCCCGCTGCTGGCGGTGCTGCTGGCCACGCACATCTCGCCGGTGTTGGCGAAGGCGAAGCTGATCACGCAGGCGGCCGTCGTCGAGTATGCGGTCAGCGCCCTGTTCGGCACGCTGACCATGCTGATCTGGACGGTGGGCCGGCTGGCCGAGGCCGAGGTGCTCGACGCGCTGCTCGGTGTGCTCACCCGGTTCGCCTGGATGGTGATCTTCGCGATCGCCGCCTGGGTGGTCTACACCATCTGGCGCGCCCACTACTACGTGCCGCGGCCCAAGCCGCAGCCGGGCGTCTACGGCCAACCCCAGCCGGGCTGGCCGCAGCAGCAGGGTAGTTGGCCGACCCCGGGTCAGCCCGGCGGCCAGCCGCAGGGCGGTTGGCCCGCTCCCGGCCAGCCCGGCGGATACCCGCAGGCTGGTCAGCCCGGTGGTTACCCGCAGGCCGGTCAGCCCGGCGGATACCCGCAGGCCGGCCAGCCTGGTGGTCACCCGCAGGCCGGCCAGTACGGCCAGCAGTCGCCGCCGTTCCAGGCCCCGCAGTCGGCCCCGCCGTTCCCGCAGTCCGCGCCGCCGCACCCGCAGTCGGCCCCGCCGTTCCAGGCATCGCAGTCCGCGCCGCCGGCGAACCCCGCCCCCCAGTCGGCGCCTCCGCCCACAGTGCCGCCGTTCGGGCAGCCGCCGTCGGCCGACCCCACCCAGGCGATCCCGCGCCAGTCCGCCGACCCGACCGAGGTCATCTCCCACCCGGCCGACCCGGACACCGACCGCACCCAACACATCAAGCCCAACGACCACCCCGACCAGCCCCGCTGAGGCAGCCAACCCCGTCGCCCCACCGACCTTCGTCGATCATGAAGTTATTGCCCGATCACGTGGCGTGTCGTGGCAATAACTTCATGATCAATCGGGTGGGGGCCGGGGGTGCCGTTTCCCACGGTGGGGCTGGGCACGGCGGGGCAGGCTCGCGCTGCGCATAGGGTGAGTGGATGGTTGATCGCACCCACTCCGGCCCGAGCGATGCGAGCGTGCGGCGGGCCCTGGGCCGGGCCGCGAACGGGCGGGCGCTGGATGTCGACGAGGCGACCGCGCTGCTGTCCGCTCGCGGCGACGCGCTCGACGAACTGCTCCGGCTCGCCGGGGGAATCCGCGACGCCGGGCTGCGGGATGCCGGGCGGCCGGGTGTGGTCACGTACTCCAAGAAGGTCTTCATTCCGTTGACCCGGCTCTGCCGGGACCGCTGCCACTACTGCACCTTCGCGACAGTGCCGCACCGGCTGCCGGCGCCGTTCCTTGACCGCGACGAGGTCCTCGCGATCGCCCGGGCCGGTGCCGCGCAGGGCTGCAAGGAGGCGCTGTTCACCCTGGGTGACCGGCCGGAGGAACGCTGGCCGGCGGCCCGGAGCTGGTTGGACGAGCGTGGCTACGACTCGACACTGGACTACCTGCGCGCCTGCGCCGTGGCGGTGCTGGAGGAGACCGGTCTGCTGCCGCACCTCAACCCCGGGGTGCTGTCCTGGTCGGAGCTGCAACGGCTCAAGCCGGTCGCGCCGAGCATGGGCATGATGCTGGAGACGACAGCGACCCGGCTCTGGTCCGAGCCGGGTGGCCCGCACTTCGGCTCGCCGGACAAGGAGCCGGCGGTCCGTTTGCGGGTGCTCGAGGACGCGGGGCGGGTGGGGGTGCCGTTCACCACCGGCATCCTGATCGGCATCGGGGAAACCTCGGCGGAGCGGGTGGACGCGCTCTTCGCGATCCGCCGCGCCCACCGGGAGTACGGGCACCTCCAGGAGGTGATCGTGCAGAACTTCCGCGCCAAGCCGGACACGGCGATGCGCGGCATGCCGGACGCGGAGCTGCACGATCTGGCCACCACTGTGGCGGTGGCCCGGCTGCTGCTCGGCCCGAAGGCCCGGATCCAGGCCCCGCCGAACCTCATCGCCGGTGAGTACGACCTGCTGCTGCGCGCCGGCATCGACGACTGGGGTGGCGTCTCCCCGCTCACCCCCGACCACGTCAATCCGGAGCGCCCCTGGCCGCAGATCGACGAGCTGGCCCGGCACACCGAGCTAGCCGGGTTCACGTTGCGGGAGCGGTTGACGATCTACCCCGAGTACGTGCGCGCGGGTGACCCGTGGCTCGACCCACGGTTGCTGCCGCACGTCGGCGCCCTGGCCGATCCGTCGACGGGCATGGCTGTCGAGTCGGCGATGCCGCAGGGACGACCGTGGCAGGAGCCGGAGGAGGTGTTCGGCGGACGGGTCGACCTGCACGCCACCATCGACACCACCGGCCGCACCGACGACCGGCGCGGCGACTTCGACAGCGTCTACGGCGACTGGGCCGAGGTCGCTGGCAAGGTCACCCCGGAGGCGACCGCCCGCCGGGCTGGCGTACCCGTGGCACCGGCCGGAATTGGTGCGGACCGTGACCTGGCGGCCGGTCTGCGGCTCGCCGCGGACGACCCGGCGGCCCTGCTCGACCCCGCGCACACCGATGCCGCGCTGGCGTTGTTCGGCGCGGACGGGCCGGCGCTCGACGAGGTGTGCCGCCTCGCCGACGACGTGCGCCGCGCGGTGGTCGGCGACGACGTCACCTACGTGGTCAACCGCAACATCAACTTCAGCAATGTCTGCTACGTGGGCTGCCGGTTCTGTGCGTTCGCGCAGCGTGAGCGGGACGCCGACGCGTACCGGCTCTCCGTCGAGCAGGTCGCGGACCGGGCCGAGCAGGCGTGGGCCGCCGGCGCCAGCGAGGTGTGCCTCCAGGGCGGCATCGACCCGAAGATGCCGGTCACCGGGTACGCCGACATCGTGCGCGCGATCAAGGCCCGGGTGCCCGAGATGCACGTGCACGCGTTCTCGCCCATGGAGATCGTCACCGCCGCCGCGAAGGCCGGGGTGCCGATCCGTGAGTGGCTGCTCCAGTTGCGCGAGGCCGGGCTGGACACCATTCCGGGCACCGCCGCCGAGATCCTCGACGACGACGTGCGCTGGGTGCTGACCAAGGGCAAACTCCCGGCCGCCGCCTGGGTCGAGGTGGTCAGCACCGCGCACGAGCTCGGCATCCGGTCCAGCTCCACGATGATGTACGGCCACGTCGACCACCCCGGGCAGTGGCTGGCGCACTTCCGGGTGCTGGCCGGGGTGCAGGACCGCACCGGCGGGTTCACCGAGTTCGTGGCGCTGCCGTTCGTGCACACGAATGCTCCGATCTATCTGGCGGGTATCGCCCGACCCGGCCCGACCTGGCGGGAGAACCGGGTGGTGCACGCCATGTCCCGGCTGCTGCTGCACGGCCGGATCGACAACATCCAGTGCTCCTGGGTGAAGCTCGGTGACGAGGGCACTGTCGCGATGCTCCAGGGCGGCTGCAACGACCTCGGCGGCACGCTGATGGAGGAGACCATCTCCCGGATGGCCGGCTCCGACAACGGTTCGGCGCGTACCGAGGAGCAGTTGCGGGCCATCGCGAAGACCGCCGGTCGTCCGGCGCGCAAGCGGTCGACTGCGTACGGTCACGCCCGCCCCTGACATCGAACCTTTCCCCGCCCCCGGCCGTACCACGCGATGCCGGTGGCGGTCGCGGCGAGGACCGCCGCCGGTGTCCCCTCAGGGGCCCGGCGGCGTCGCGAGACGGCACCGGACCCGTCCGTCTCCGCGGGCGCGCTCGCGCCACCGCCGGAAAGGTTGCCCATGACCAGTGATCAGCGGAAGCGGCAGTGGCCGCGACTGACCCGCCGGCAGACGTTGACCGCCGCGGCCAGCGCCACCCTCGGCGCCGCCGCGCTCACAGTGCCGGGCCTGTCGGCCGCGCAGAACGCCCCCGGCGCGGCCGGGCGAGCCGACGAACCGATCGTCGTGCACCTGCGTGACGCCGACTCGGGAACGATGGACGTCTTCGTCGGTGAGACGCGCATCGAGGTACGCGACCGCGGCCTGGCGGACCGGCTGCGGCGCGCCGCCCGGCGCTGACCCGACCCTCCGCCCCGCCATCCTGTCCCCGCCCAGTGAGGTTGGTCCGTCATGTCTTCCCACCGCGAGGCCCCGGAGATAGCCAAGGATCCGGTCGCCGACAGCTCCGACCTGTACGCGTTCGTCAGCCCCGACAAACGCGACACGGTCACGTTGATCGCCAACTACGTGCCGTTGCAGCTCCCCTCCGGGGGCCCGAACTTCTTCGAGTTCGGCGACGACGTGCGGTACGAGATCCATATCGACAACGACGGTGACGGTCGTCCGGATGTCACCTACCGGTTCGAATTCACCACCGAGATCACCAACCCGAACAGTTTTCTCTACAACACCGGTCCGATCGATTCGCTGGACAGCAAGAACTGGAACCGGCGGCAGTTCTACAGCCTGACCAGGGTCGCCGACGGCCGCGAGCACCGGCTGGCGCACAAGCTGCAGTGCCCGCCGTGCAACGTCGGCCCGCTGTCCACCCCGAAGTACGCCGACCTGGTGCGGCAGGCCACCTACTCGCTCTCCACGGGGGAGCGGGTCTTCGCCGGGCAACGCGCGGACGGGTTCTTCGTGGATCTCGGGGCGATCTTCGACCTCGGCACGCTGCGGCCGTTCCAGCAGCTGCACGTCGCCGGGAAGAAGATCTTCAAGGCCGAGGGGGAGCCGGTCAACGCCACCGACCGGATGAACGTGCACAGCATCGCGGTGCAGGTGCCGCTGGAGCGGGTGCGTCGGCGCGCCAACCGGTACGGCGCCGCGGATCGGGCGTCGGTGATCGGGGTGTGGACGTCCGCGTCGCGTCGGCAGGTGCGGGTGCTCGGCGACAGGGGCGGGGCGGACACCAGCACCGGCCCGTTCACCCAGGTCTCGCGGCTGGGCAATCCACTGTTCAACGAGGTCATCGTGCCGATGTCCAAGAAGGACCTGTGGAACTCGCTGCCCCCGTCGGAGGACAAGCGGTTCGCCCAGTTCGTCGAGCAACCGGAGCTGGCCGCGTTGCTGCCGGCGCTCTACCCTGACGTCTTCCCCAATCTGGACAAGCTCACCAGGGCGAAGAAGGCCCGAGCCGACCTGGTGGCGATCCTGCTCACCGGCGTGCCGGCCGGGCTGATCGACGGCTTCACCAACACCACAGGCGAGGTGCAGGCCGACATGCTGCGACTGAACACGGCGATCCCGCCCACCAGGCGGCCGGACCGGTTCGGGGTGCTCGGCGGCGACCTGGCCGGGTTCCCGAACGGTCGGCGGGTCGGCGACGACGTGGTCAGCATCGCGTTGCGGGCCATCGCCGGGGTCACCGTCCCGCTGGTGGACAAGACGTTCAAACCGGATGCGGCGGCCGCCGCTGTCACCCCGGGGCTGAGCGCCGCCGACGTGACAGCGCCGTTCCTCGGAAACTTCCCCTACCTGGGTACGCCGTACGACGGGTTCAACAACCCGCCGGCGGCGTCCTGATCGGGCGGGGCGGGCGGATGCACGAGCACGCGTACGGGCCGTCGGAGACCGGGACCGTCGTCCTCGATCTGGGCGGTGACACCGGTGCCCTGATCGTCTACACGGGTCCGGATCTGCACGGCCGGGAGATCGAGATCAGTCGCGACGAGGACCGGCGGGTCCACTCGGCGGTGCGTGAGCGTCGGGTGCGGGACGGCTCGTTCCACAGTGCGGTCTATCCCGATCTGCCGAGCGGAATGTATACCGTCTGGTGGGACGATCGTACGCCAGCCGGCACGATTTCTGTCCATGGTGGAGAGATAGCCGAGTTTGCCTGGCCCAGCAGCAGTTTTGGGGCCGCCGGCTGACCCCGGAACCTCGTTTTCACCACCGCGCCCCGTCCACAATGTGGACGGGGCGCGAGTGCTGTCCACAGCTCGACGGGCAGTCTGCGCCGCGCCGCGTTAACCTGTCCCCCACCAAGATCAGCTTAGGGGTGGAGGTCTCTGGTGCCGTCCGGTTGGCGACTCCTCGGAGAAGCGCCACGGCAGAAAAGTCGGGCAACTCGCCGGAGAGGGCGTTACTCGGCCGGGGTCTGAATCGATAGGGCAGGTTGCGAGGCTGGACGGCCCAAGTGGCCGACCGGGGGTGTCGGGAGGGCGACTCCATTATCAAGTTTGGCTTGACGGCGCACGCATTACACGCGTGTAATTTGAATGGGGTTGTTCGCACGGAACGCAACAAAACGGGACCGGACGGACAAGCACGCCTTTCGCGTGGGGGGTTGCAGCGGCGATGACGCCGGTGCGCGACAAGGAGGCATTTGATGGACGGCCAGCTTGAGGTGGCCGACCTGCTCGGAAACGCGCCGGAGTGGCAGGAGCGGGCGTTGTGCTCGCAGACCGACCCCGAGGCGTTCTTTCCCGAGAAGGGCGGCTCGACCCGCGAGGCGAAGCGGATCTGCTCGCGTTGCGAGGTCAAGACCGAGTGCCTCGAATACGCACTGGGTCACGACGAGCGGTTCGGCATCTGGGGTGGGCTCTCCGAGCGGGAGCGGCGCAAGTTGAAGCGGCGGGCCGCCTGAGCGGTGTGAGGCCGAGGCAGTTGGCCGCCTGAGCGGGCTAGCTCTGCGCGGGGGGCCGCCTGAGCGGTGTGAGGTCGAGGCGGTGGGGGCCGCCCGACTCTCCGCTCGAGGGTCGGCTCAGCCTCGAGGGTCGGCTCAGCCTCGAGGGTCGGCTCAGCCTCGAGGGGTCGGCTCAGCCTCGAGGGTCGGCTCAGGCGAGCTCGTCCGGGTCTACCCCGAGAAGGTTCGCCACCTGTTCGATGATCACGTCATGGACGAGATCGGCGAGGTCCTCACGGTCCATCGCCCGGAACTCCAGGGGCCGCCGGTACAGCACGATCCGCGGCGGCACTTCCTGCCGGCCCGGGCGGCCGGGCAGCAGTCGGGCCAACGGGACCTCGCCGTCCTCCAGCACGTCCGAGTCGTAGACGTTCAGATCCGGCGGGACGTCCTCGACCGCGAACTCGACCCCGGCCAGTTCCTTGGCGAACCGACGCTCCAGCGTCTCGACGGTGTCCAGGACCAGGTCGTCGAAGACCTCGGCCTTGGTTCGCGCCAGCGGCACGGTGGCCGGAACCAGCCGCCCGCGCAGGCCGCGCCCGTGCCGGTCACGATGCGCACGCCGGCCGGAACCGGGGCGGCGGTGTTCCGGGCTCGTCATGAGGCAAAGGGTAGCGCCCGCGCCGGGCTGGTCAGCGGCAGCGCCGCTCCCGTGGCGCGGCGCGCCCAGAACGGTCGACTGTGATCACCATGACGGGCGTGTCGCAACGCGAAGCGATGCGCCGGACCCGGTAATGGAGATACCCTGCCGCACGTGAGGTCACCACGGCGCTGCTCCCGTAACGGCTGCCCCCGGCAAGCGGTCGCCACATTGACCTATGTCTACAACGAGTCGACAGCGGTGGTGGGGCCGCTGGCGGCGTTCGCCGAGCCGCACACGTACGACCTCTGCGAGCCGCACGCCCGCAGCCTGACCGCGCCGCGAGGCTGGGACGTCGTCCGACACGAGGGCGAGTTCGAGCCGCCGCCGCCCACCACCGACGACCTGGTCGCGCTGGCCGAAGCGGTCCGCGAAGCCGCCCGACCGGCCCCCCGCCCCCCGGAGCCGGACCAGAACCGTCCCGAGCACCCCCACCAGACCGGCCGCCGAGGCCACCTGCGGGTAATCCCCCCCAACCACTAACCCCGCACCCCTTCCGGCCCCCGGCGCTCCCGCCCCCGGCGCTCCCGCCCCCGGCGCTCCCGCCCCCGGCGCTCCCGCCCCCGGGGTTGATCAAGAGGTTTCGGTCATCAGCCGGAGCGTTTTTGACGCAAACCTCTTGATCAACAGCGGTGGGTGGGTGGTGGGTGGGTGGTGGGTGGTGGGTGGGTGGGTGGGTGGGTTAGAGCTTGGTCCAGGCTTGGGTTAGGACTGTGCGGAGGATCTGCTCGATCTCGTCGAAGTGCTGCTGCTCGGCGATCAGGGGTGGGGCCAGCTGGATGACCGGGTCGCCCCGGTCGTCGGCCCGGCAGTAGAGGCCCGCCTGGAACAGGGCGGTCGAGAGGAAGCCGCGCAACAGGCGCTCCGACTCGGCCTCGGTGAAGGTCTCCCGGGTGGTCTTGTCCTTGACCAGTTCGATCCCGTAGAAGTAGCCGTCGCCGCGGACGTCGCCGACGATCGGCAGGTCGTACAGCTTCTCCAGGGTGGCCCGGAAGTCGTCCTCGTTGGCGCGTACGTGCCCGACCAGGTCCTCCCGGGCAAACACCTCCAGGTTGGCCAGGGCCACCGCGCAGGAGACCGGGTGCCCGCCGAAGGTCACCCCGTGGGCGAACATGCCGGTCTCGGTGAGGAACGGTTCCATCAGCCGGTCGCTGGCGATCATCGCGCCAAGCGGGGCGTAGCCGGAGGTGATGCCCTTGGCAGTGGTGATGATGTCCGGCTGGTAGCCGTAGCGCACCGCGCCGAAGTACTCGCCCAACCGACCCCACGAGCAGATCACCTCGTCCGAGACGAGCAGCACGTCGTACGCGTCGCAGATCTCCCGTACCCGCTCGAAGTAGCCGGGCGGTGGTGGGAAGCACCCGCCGGAGTTCTGCACCGGCTCAAGGAAGACCGCGGCGACGGTGTCCGGCCCTTCCCGCTCGATGGCCCGACCGATCTCGTCGGCGGCCCAACGGCCGAACGCCTCGGGGTCGTCGCCGTGCTCGGGCGCCCGGTAGAAATTCGTGTTCGGCACCTTGATCGCGCCCGGCACCAGTGGCTCGAAGTCGCTCTTGATGCCGGGCAGGCCGGTGATCGACAGGGCACCCATGGAGGTGCCGTGGTAGGCGATGTACCGACTGATCACCTTGTACTTGTTGGGTTTCCCGGTGCGCTTGAAATACGCGCGGGCCAGCTTCCACGCCGCCTCGACGGCCTCGGAGCCGCCGGTGGTGAAGAAGATCCGGTTGAGGTCGCCGGGGGTGAGCGCGGCGATCCTCTCGGCAAGCTCGATGGCCTTCGGGTGCGCGTACGACCAGAGCGGGAAGTAGGCCAGCTCGCCGGCCTGCTTGGCGGCGGCCTCGGCCAGCTCGGTGCGACCGTGGCCGGCGTTGACCACGAAGAGCCCGGCGAGCCCGTCCAGGTAGCGGCGACCCTGCGCGTCCCACACGTACGCTCCCTCGCCGCGCACGATGGTCGGCACCTCACCGGCGGAGTAGCTCGCCATCCGGGTGAAGTGCATCCAGAGGTGGTCGGTGGCGTTGGCCATGTCAGCCCCATCGGTCGTCGGGCCGGTCAAAGGGGTGAGGCCGGCCGCTCTGCCAACGGTTATCGCACAGTCTTAACCACGGAAGCAAGTGTTATCGGCGGTATCACGGTCAGTTGGCGACGGATTTAGCGTAGGGGCGTCACAGATGCAACGGAATCCGCATCACTTGTGGGCCGGTTGGTCGGCGGTCGGCAGGAGTCGTCGGCGGGAGGCGGAGGTGTGCTGGTGGCTGCCTTTGGAGCTGAATCGTTTGTGGCATCACGGCCGTCCTGTGGGGGCCGCGCCACGTGCCCTCCCGGATTCGCGCCCGTCGGCCAGGCAGGCCGGCCCGTCACCGGGTGCTGCCGTCCGCGACTCGTTTGCGACATCAGCTCCAAAGGGCCCGGCCGGTGGTAGCGCCTCCCTCGGCCGCCGGATCGATCCACTCTGTTTCGCCGAGATCGCGGTGTCCGGACGTGGTTGATACCGCGACATTGCTGAAGTCGAGTGGATCAAGCGCGGGAGCGGGCGCGCGGGGCCGAAAGCCGCGGACCGTGGGCCTTGGGACGCTGGTGGGGCACTTCGGGGACGGTCGGGGGCGTTCTGGCTGCGCGCCAACACGTCCCACCGCAACACGCCGTAGGTCGCAGACACGGACACGCAGCGTGGCTATCGTCCGCCGCAACGTGCATCGAGCGGCGTCGCAGCGCGCCTGCTGGGCGAACGACCCGGAGTCGTCCGTCACGGCACGGAGGAGCGGCGGGAGGGTGCGGTGGCGAACGAGGCGTTGCGGGTGGCGATGGCCGAGGCGGGGGAGACCGTCGAGTCGTTGGCCGAGAAGGTCCGCGTCGACCCGAAGACGGCGGGGCGGTGGCTCGCTTCGGGGCGCATCCCGCATCCACGTACCCGGGTGGCGGTGGCCGAGGTCCTGCGCCGGGACGCGGCCGATCTCTGGCCGGAGCCGTTCCGCCGCCGTGACCTGCCGTGGTTCCGGCCGTGGGCCGACCTGGAACAGGACGCCACCTCGCTCCGGTGGTATGAGCCGCTGCTCGTGCCGGGTCTGCTGCAGACCGAGGGGTACGCCCGCGCGATCCTGGGCACCGGCGGGCTGGTCGCACCGTCCGAGGTGGACCAGATCGTGGCGGGCCGCCTCGAACGGCAGGCGGTCCTGTGCCGCGATGCTCCACCGCAGCTCGTGGCGGTGATCGACGAGGTGGTGCTGCGCCGGCCGGTCGGTGACCGCGCCGTGATGGCCGCTCAGTTGGCCCACCTCGCGAGAGTGGCCGAGTGGGAGCACGTGCAGGTCCGGATCATCCCGGCCGAGAGCCCGTGGCACACCGGGCTGGCCGGCCCGTTCATTCTGGGGCGGCTGCCCGACGGGGCGGAATTGGCGTATCTCGACAATCAGCTCCGCGGTCAGGTCGTGACCGATCCCCTCGACGTCGCTAGCCTGGGACGCAGGTGGGAGAGCGTCACCGGTGAGGCGTTCCCCCAACGACGGTCGATCGAGCTGATCGGGGAAGTGGCCACGACATGGACATGACCGACGCCCGCTGGCGCACCGCGACCCGCAGCAGCAACAACGGTGGTGCCTGCGTCGAGGTGGCCGACAACCTGCCCGGCCGGGTGCTGGTGCGTGACAGCAAGGATCGCGACGGCGCCGCCCTGACCTTCGCGCCGACCGCCTGGGCGTCGTTCATCGGCGCGGTCAGCGCGGCGAGCGGCGGGCAGCGTCAGGCCGTACCCCAGGTGTAGGTCTGCTTGCGCAGCTTGAGATAGACGAACGCCTCGGTGGAGAGCACCCCGGGCACCGCGCGCAGTCGTTGCAGGATCTCCAGCAGGTGGTCGTCGTTGCGGCAGACCACCTCGGTGAGCAGGTCGAACGACCCGGCGGTGATCACGACGTAGTCGACCTCGTCCAACTCGGCCAGCCGGTCCGCGACAGCTTCCAGGTCGCCGTCGGTTCGGAGGCCGATCATCGCCTGCCGGTTGAAGCCGAGCTGGAGCGGATCGGTCACCGCCACGATCTGCATCACGCCGGAGTCGAGCAGTCGCTGCACCCGCTGGCGGACCGCCGCCTCGGACAGCCCCACCGCCTTGCCGATCGTCGCGTACGGGCGACGGCCGTCCTCCTGGAGCTGCTCGATGATCTGCTTTGCCACGTCATCCAGCAGAGCGTGATTGGCGCCGTCACGGACAGCGACGCGTCGACCGCCGTTGCTGTTCTCGTGCTGCCGGTTTGTCATTGCCCGCTCCCCATGTCCCGAATCGTGATGTCGCGCGTGTATCCCCGCGTAGTCTGGCGTATTTCGTCGTGCATCGCTATTCCCGCAACGGAATCCCTTGTAAGGGAGGTCACCTCATGTCAGGATCAGTCGTCCATGGCACTTGACCCTCCCGACATTCCCGCCGGCGTGCCTCCCCGTCCCGCCCGCCGACGATGACCCCCTAGGAGTCGTCATGCGTACTCCCCTCCGGCCCCTCTCCCGGCGTGGACTGCTCACCGGCACTCTCGGCTCGGCCGCCCTGCTCACCATGGGTGGCAGCCTCGCGGGCTGCGGCACCAAGGGCGCGCAACAGACCGAAGCTGGCTGCGTCAGCGAGGACCTCTCCGGCACCGAGAAGAAACTCGCCTTCGCCAACTGGCCGCAGTACATGGACGTGGACGACGCTGACGAGTCCAAGCGGCCGAGCCTCGACGAGTTCATCACGAAGACCGGCATTCAGGTGACCTACACCGAGGACATCAACGACAACAACGAATTCTTCGGCAAGGTGCAGAACCAGCTCGCCGCGTGCCAGAGCACCGACCGGGACATCATCGTGCTTACCGACTGGATGGCGGCCCGGATGATCCGGCTCGGCTGGATCCAGAAGCTGGACCCGGCGAAGATCCCGAACGTGCAGGCCAACCTGCTTCCGTCGCTGCTCAACCGCCCCTTCGACGCCGAGAACCGGATCTCCATCCCGTGGCAGTCCGGCCTCGCCGGCCTCGCCTACAACGGCAACGTCACGAAGGAACTGCGGACTGTCGACGAACTGCTCACCCGCCCCGATCTCAAGGGCAAGGTGACAGCGCTCAGCGAGATGCGCGACACCATGGGTCTGCTGCTCGGGTCCAACGGGCACGACCCGGCGAACTTCACCGCCGCCCAGTTCGACGACGCCCTGAACAAGCTCAAGAAGGCAGTCGACTCCGGGCAGATCCGCAAGTTCACCGGCAACGACTACGCGCCCGACCTGGCCAAGGGCGACATCGCCGCGTGTATCGGCTGGTCCGGCGACGTCATCCAACTGTCCGGTGAGGACGAGAAGGTGCGGTTCGTCGCACCGGACTCCGGCGTGATGCTCTACAGCGACAACATGATGGTCCCCAACAAGGCCACCCACAAAGGCAACGCCGAAGCCCTGATCAACTACTACTACGAGCCGGCTGTCGCGGCGAAGCTCGCCGCGTACGTCAACTACATCTGCCCGGTAAAGGGCGCTCAGGCCGAGATGGAGAAGATCGACCCCGAGCTGGCCGCCAACCCGCTGATCTTCCCGGATGAGGCGCTGCTGTCGAAGTCCAAGGTTTTCATGGCGCTGGACGAGAAGCAGGAGAAGGAGTACGAGGGCAAGTTCCAACAGGTCATCGGGGCGTGATGAGGATGGCGCGCGAGACACCCGCCGGCGACCTGCGCCTGGCCAACCTCACCAAACGGTTCGGCGTCTTCACCGCTGTCGACGACCTGAGCCTGACCATCGAGCGGGGCTCGTTCTTCGCGTTGCTCGGCGCGTCCGGCTGCGGCAAGACCACCACGTTGCGGATGATCGCCGGCCTGGAGGAGCCGACCAGCGGCCAGGTGCTGCTCGCTGACCGGGACATCGCCCGGCTGCGGCCATACAAGCGACCGGTCAACACCGTCTTCCAGAGCTACGCGCTCTTTCCGCACCTCACCATCTTCGAGAACGTCGCCTTCGGGCTGCGCCGACGCGGCATCCGCTCGGTCGACGACGAGGTCACCCGGATGCTGTCGCTGGTGCAACTCGACGGGTACGGCAACCGCCGCCCCGCCCAGCTCTCCGGCGGCCAGCAGCAGCGGGTCGCGTTGGCCCGCGCCCTGATCAACCGGCCGCAGGTGCTGTTGCTCGACGAGCCGCTGGGCGCACTAGACCTCAAGCTGCGCCGACAGATGCAAATCGAGCTGAAGCGCATCCAGACCGAGGTCGGCATCACCTTCGTGCATGTCACCCACGACCAGGAGGAGGCCATGACAATGGCCGACACCGTCGCGGTGATGAACGCCGGCCGGATCGAGCAACTCGGTCCTCCCGCCGACCTCTACGAGTTTCCCGCCACCGCCTTCGTGGCGAACTTCCTCGGCCAGTCGAACCTGCTCGCCGGCGAGGCCACCGGCGCCGGTGGCGGCGAGGTCGCGGTGACGGCGCACGGCACGCGCTTCTCGGTGCCCGCCGGCCGCTCACGGGCCGACCACGGTCCAGTCCACCTGGGGGTACGCCCCGAGAAGCTGATTCTGGTCGGCTCCGCCGACCAGGTGCCCGCTGGGCATCAGCACGTCACCGGAGTGGTCACCGACGCCTCCTACGTGGGAGTCAGCACGCAGTACCTGCTGCGCACCGGCTGGGGCACCGAGTTGTCGGTCTTCGCCGCCAACAGCGGGACGTCGACGCCGGTGGCGGTCGGCAGCGAGGCCGTGGCGTACTGGGATCCGCGGCACGCGTTCCTGCTGCCCCGCGACGCCGCCGACACCGACCGGACATCGCCGGTGCTGGACGAGCCGGTGGGTGCGTCGTCGTGACCCTGCTGGCCCCCACCAGGGCGGGGCAGCCGCCACCCGTGCCACCGGCAGCCCGGTCCGGGCGGCGCCGGCTCCTGCCGTACCTCCTGTTGTTGCCCGGTGCGGCCTGGCTGCTCATCTTCTTCGGTGTGCCGTTGGTGCAGTTGGCGGCGGCCAGCCTGTACGACCCCGGCGGCTCGCTCTCCACCGGGTACGCGATGACCTGGGCGGTCAGCAACTACCCCGACGTGCTGCAGGCGTACTGGCCGCAGTTCCTGCGCTCGTTCGGCTACGCCGGGATGGCCCTGGTGCTGGCGTTGCTGCTGGGCTACCCACTGGCGTACGCCATCGCGCAGAAGGCCGGCCGCTGGAAGAACCTGCTGCTGGTGTGCGTCGTCGCGCCGATGTTCACCAGCTTCCTGGTCCGCACACTGGCCTGGAAGACGATCCTGTCGGACAACGGCGCGCTCGTCGGTCTGCTGCGCGGCGTGCACCTGCTCGCCCCGGACGGTCGGCTGTTGGCCACCCCGTTCGCTGTGGTGCTCGGCCTGACGTACAACTTCCTGCCGTTCCTGGTGCTGCCGCTGTACGCGAGCCTGGAGCGGCTGGACCCCCGGTTGCTGGAGGCGGCCACCGACCTGTACGCGAGCCCGGTACAGGCGTTCCGTCGGGTGACGCTGCCGTTGTCAATGCCCGGTCTGGTCGCCGGCACGCTGCTGTTCTTCATCCCGGCCAGCGGCGACTACATCAACGCCGAACTGCTCGGCACCCCGAACGAATACATGATCGGCAACGTCATCGACTCGGCGTTCCTGGTCCGCCTGGACTACCCGCAGGGCGCCGCGTTGTCGTTCCTGCTGATGGCGGCGATCCTCGCTGTGGTCTTCGGCTACCTCCGTCGAGCCGGCACGGAGGAGGTCCTCTAATGCGACTTTCCCGTTGGTTGGCGGACCGCTGGGTGATGATCGTGGCGTTGCTGGTGCTCGGCTACCTGGCGCTGCCGATCCTGGTGGTGGCCGCGTTGTCGTTCAACCGGCCATCGAGCCGGCTGTCCTACGACTTCAACGAGTTCACACTGGACAACTGGCGGCAGCCCTGCGCCACCTCGGACATGTGCGACGCGGTGGTCCGCAGCGTGCGGATCGGCTTTATCGCCACGGTGGTCGCCACTGTGCTCGGCACCCTGATGGCGTTCGCGCTGGTCCGGCACCGCTTCCGTGGCCGATCCGGGATCAACGTGCTGATCTTCCTGCCGATGGCCACCCCGGAGCTGGTGATGGGCACGTCGTTGCTGGCCCTGTTCGTTTCGGCGGGCGTACCGCAGGGTTTCTGGACCATCGTGATAGCGCACGTGATGTTCTGCGTGTCGTTCGTGGTGGTGACAGTGAAGGCGCGGCTCGCCGGGATGGACCGGCGACTGGAGGAGGCCGCCATGGACCTCTACGCAAACGAGTGGCAGACCTTCCGACGGATCACCCTGCCGCTGGTACTGCCCGGCATCGTGGCCGCCGCGTTGCTGGCCTTCTCGCTGAGCTTCGACGACTTCATCATCACGAACTTCAACGCCGGCACCACAGTCACGTTCCCGATGTACGTCTGGGGCGCTGCCCAGCGTGGCATCCCACCGCAGGTCAACGTGATCGGCACCGCGATGTTCGCTGTCGCGCTGCTGCTCGTGGGGCTCAGCTCGCTGCGCGGTCGACGGGCCCGCCGCGCCAACCTGCTGGCCGGGCCGTCAGGTCACCTGCGTCGGTCGTCATGACCCTCCGGCATGCGGGTCTTCCGACCAGTGAACCGTCATGACGCTCCCGCACACCGGCCGGGCGCTTGCCGACGCGGCACCCGTGCCGTACTGGCTCGACCGCCCGGACCGCCCCGACCCGCTACCGCCACTGAGCGGCCGGCACTCCGCCGACCTGCTGGTGATCGGCGGCGGCTACGGCGGACTGTGGGCCGCGCTGTTGGCGAAGCAGGCGGACCCGGACCGGGACGTGCTGCTCGTCGACGCCGGGACCTGCGGTTGGGCCGCGTCGGGGCGCAACGGCGGGTTCTGCGCCGCCTCGCTGACCCACGGCCTCGCCAACGGCGTCGACAGGTTTCCCGACGAGGTCGGCGAGTTGGAACGCCTCGGCCGGGACAACCTGGACGCCATCGCCGCCACAGTCGCGACGTTCGACATCGACTGCGACTTCGAGCGCACCGGTGAGCTGGCCGTCGCCGTCGAGCCGTACCAACTCGACGGGCTGGCCGCCGACGCGGACCTGGCCCGCCGGTACGGCCACCGGGTGCTGCTGCTCGACCGGGACGAGGTACGCGCCGAGGTGCACTCACCGACGTACCTGGGTGGAATGTTCGACGCCGACCGGGTGGCATTGGTGGACCCGGCGAAGCTGGCCTGGGGGCTGCGCCGCGCCTGCCTCGACCTCGGCGTACGCGTGCACGAGCACACAAGGGTCACCGGCCTGCGCGCCGACAACGCCGCGCTGCACGCCAGCACAGTGGGCACCGATCCCACCGCCCACCCGGCCGACCCCGCCGACACCCGCGCCACAGGTCAACCCGGCTCGATACGGGCGCGCCGGGTGGTGCTTGCCACCAACGCGTTCCCGCCGTTGCTGCGCCGGCTGCGGGCGTACCTGGTGCCGGTCTACGACCACGTGCTGATGACCGAGCCCCTCACCCCGGCTCAGCGCGACGCCATCGGTTGGCGCAACCGGCAGGGGCTCGCCGACACCGCCAACCAGTTCCACTACTACCGGATCAGCACCGACGGGCGGATCCTCTTCGGCGGCTACGACGCCGTCTACCACTACGGCAACCGGGTCGCGCCCGAGCTGGAACAACGGCAGGCCACCTTCACCACCCTCGCCCGCCACTTCTTCACCACGTTCCCGCAGCTCGCCGACGTGCGGTTCAGCCACCGCTGGGGCGGGGTCATCGACACCTGCACCCGGTTCTGCCCGTTCTTCGGCACCGTCTACGGCGGTCGGCTGGCGTACGCGGCCGGATACACCGGCCTCGGCGTTGGGGCCACCCGCTTCGGGGCCCGGGTGCTGCTCGACCTGCTCGACGGCGGGAACACCCCGCTGACCCGACTCGACCTGGTTCGCCGCAAGCCACTGCCGTTCCCGCCGGAACCCGTCCGCGCGATCGGCATCAATCTCACCCGCTGGTCACTGGCCCGCGCCGACGCGCGCGAGGGCCGGCGCGACCTCTGGCTCCGTACTCTCGATCGTTTCGGTTTGGGGTTTGATTCCTGATGCGTGTCCTCCTCGTCGGCGCCGGTGGCGTCGGCTCCGCCGCCGTAGCCATCGCCGCCCGACGGACCTTCTTCGAGACCATCGTGGTCGCCGACCACGACCCCGTTCGGGCCGAGCGTGCGGTCGCCGGGCACGGTGACCGGTTCGTCGCGGCCCAGGTGGACGCCTCCTCGGCCGACGCGGTCACCGCGCTGTGCCGGGAGCACCGGATCACGCACGTGCTGAACGCCGTCGACCCGCGGTTCGTCATGCCGATCTTCAACGGTGCGTTCGCTGCCGGCGCGGACTACCTGGACATGGCGATGTCGCTGTCGCACGTCGAGACCGGCGTGAAGCTCGGCGACGAACAGTTCGCGCTGGCCGACACCTGGTCGGCGGCCGGTCGGCTGGCGCTGTGCGGCATCGGGGTCGAGCCCGGCCTCTCCGACGTGTTCGCCCGCTACGCAGCCGACGACCTGTTCAGCGAGATCGACGAGATCGGTGTCCGGGACGGGGCGAACCTCACAGTCGACGGGTACGACTTCGCGCCCTCGTTCTCCATCTGGACCACCATCGAGGAGTGCCTCAACCCGCCGGTCATCTGGGAGCGGGACCGGGGCTGGTTCACCACCGAACCGTTCTCCGAGCCGGAGGTCTTCCACTTTCCGGAGGGGATCGGGCCGGTCGAGTGCGTCAACGTCGAGCACGAGGAGGTGCTGCTCATCCCGCGCTGGGTCAAGGCCCGGCGGGTCACCTTCAAGTACGGCCTCGGTGACGAGTTCATCGAGGTGCTCAAGACGCTGCACAAGCTCGGCCTGGACGCTGTCTCCCCGGTGCGGGTACGCGGCGTCGAGGTCTCCCCGCGTGACGTGGTAGCCGCGAGTCTGCCCGACCCGGCGACGCTCGGTGCCCGGATGCGCGGCAAGACCTGCGCCGGCACCTGGGTACGCGGCCTCGGCCCGGACGGGCAACCCCGCGAGGTCTACCTGTACCACGTGGTCGACAACGAGTGGTCGATGCGGGAGTACGGGCACCAGGCGGTCGTCTGGCAGACCGCCGTCAACCCGGTCGTCGCGTTGGAGTTGCTCGCCAGCGGCGCGTGGGCCGGTGTCGGGGTGCTCGGGCCGGAAGCGCTGCCCCCGATGCCCTTCCTCGACCTGCTGAACGATTACGGGTCACCATGGGCGATGGAGGAGCGGTGAGCCTGCCCCGCTGACGGCATCGCGACAGTTCCGTCGTCGCCGTTGGACCTCCGATCCCTTGTCGATGCGGTGCGTGGTGATCTGCGGCTTTTGATGGTGCTGACACCCGCACGATCGGCCCTGCCCTGCCAACCTGGAGGTTCGCCGCACCTGCCGACTCGTCGCCCGCGAGCGCGCCCACCGATCTTCCCGGCGAAGCGAAAGGCGCAGGTGACGAGCGCGACGGGGGATATTGCAGGCTGTGTTTGCGACGACACTCATCGCCGTGACGATGCAACCACCACAGAACCCGGGGCCGCCCTACCCGCCGTCGTTCGGCCAGACGCCCCGACCGAACTGGTTCCGCCGGGCCACCCCCGCCAGCCGGGTCGCCGTGATCCTCGGCTCGGTGACGCTGTCGCTCCTGCTGCTCTGCTGCGCCGGCACCGCCATCGTCGGCGCGTTGACCGGCGAGCCGGAACCGACAAAGACCGGCACGGCCGCCGAGCAGCCGCAGCAGCCGATCCTGGCCGCGCCCGGCGAACCGACCGAGGAGGCCCCCGCCGCCGCGCCCTCCACGGTGCCCATGTCGGCGCCCTCCACGGTGCCCACGTCGGCGGCGCCCGCCACGGCGTCCTCGTCGGCGGCGCCCGCGCCAGTGGTGCAGGTGACAACCGTGACGGAGAAGGCCACCATCCGGTACGGCGAGCGGACCGTCAAGGACTCGTCACTGGCCGAGGGCAAGCGGGTAGTCCGGACCAAGGGCGTGAACGGCGTCCGGACCCTGACCTACGAGGTGACCACCACCGATGGCGTGCGGACGGCCAAGAAACTGGTCAAGTCCGCAGTGACGAAGCAGCCGGTGACCCAGGTCGTCGCCGTCGGCACCAAGAAGCCGCAGTCGTCCAAGTGCCACCCGAACTACAGCGGTTGCGTCCCGATCGCCAGCGACGTCGACTGCGCGGGTGGCAGTGGCAACGGCCCCGCCTATGTCAGCGGACCGATCAGGGTGATCGGCAACGACATCTACGACCTGGACCGAGACGGCGACGGCATAGCCTGCGACTAACCCCGCCGCGCCCCCGCACCCCACGCGCCCCCGCCCGCGCCCCCGCCCGCGCCCCCGCGATCTTGCACTTTCTGCGCCGACCTTTCGCTGCATATAGGGCGTATCGACGACAGGAAGTGCAAGATCGCGGGAGTGATGATTCGGGGCCGGGGAGTCCGGGGGGTGAGGCGCTAGCACGGCAGGGGGTGGGGTTGGGGGTTGTCCACAGGGGGGACGGTTTTCCACAGGTGGTCGTCGCGGGACCTCTATGGGCTCCCGGGTTGGTCAGCCTGCTCCCATGGCAACTCAGTTGTGGCGTACCGACGCACTCATGCGGCAACTCACCGTTGGGCGAATCCGTAGTCGGCTCGACCGCGAGGAATTGCACCGCGTACGCAGAGGGGTCTACGCCGACCAACCCTGCGGCGACGATGACGCACTGCGCGCACTGCTGCTCCGGCTGCCCGACGGGGCGATGTTGGCGAGGCAGAGTGCCGCCCGCCGACACGGCTTCGGGGTTCTGCGTGATGATCTGATCCACGTTCATCTGCCCGCCGAGGTGCCAAAGCCCCGTCTACCCGGGGTGGTCGTTCACCGGACGGTGCTACCCGTTCGGCCGGTCTTCGTCGACGGTCTGCCCTGTGTGCCGGCGGCTCGCTGTGCGGTCGACCTGGCTCGCGCCGTCCGACGACTCGACGCACTCCCGGTACTCGATGCCGCGCTGCGGTCGGGCTTGGTCACCCAGGATGACCTGCTTGTCGAGGTCGCAGCCCACAACGCGTTGCGTGGTGTCCGCCAAGCCCGGCAACTCGTACCGCTGGCCGACGGCAGGGCGGAGTGCCGACAGGAGAGCCAGTTGCGACTGATTCTGATCGATGGGGGGCTGCCTCCACCGGAGCCGCAACTATGGGTGGCCGACCGTCATGGCACAGCTCTCTACCGGCTGGATCTGGGTTACCGCGAACGCCGGATCGGCATCGAGTACGACGGACTGTCGCACCTGGACCGTGAACGGCTCAGACACGACCGGGAGCGGGTCAACTGGCTGGACGCTGCGGGCTGGCGGATGCGCTATTTCACCGACCGTGACCTCTACCGCCGCCCCCAGCACATCAAGGCCACCATCCGCGCCGCCCTCTCCTAACCACACCAGCACCCCCGTCACCCCGTCACCCCGTCACCCCGTCACCCCCGTCGATCTTGCACTTTCTGTCCCGACAGATAACGCCTTAGGGATATTTGGGCAACACAAAGTGCAAGATCGACGGGGCGGGGCGGCCCAGAGTGACGCAGCTCACCCGCGCTCGCCAATCCGCCTCGGCCTTCGGGGGACGGATGGCTCAGAGGACGTGCGACGGGCACGAAGTCGACCAGGGCTGGCTTGCGGTGGTTTGCCCGCTGGACACCCGCGTGGAGGATGGCTGCGACGGGTCCTTACAGAACCCTTAACCCGGTCCTGCGACGGTATGCCGGGCAAGCCGAACTGGGGGAGCGGAAAAACGTGCGGGTGCTGGTGGCGGACGACGAGCGGTTGTTGGCGGACACGGTGGCCGAAGGGCTGCGCCGCCTCTCGATGGCCGTCGACGTCTGCTACGACGGTGACGGTGCGCTGGAGCGGGTCGGGGTGAACCGGTACGACGTCGCGGTGCTGGACCGGGACATGCCCGGACACACCGGCGACGAGGTGTGCCGCAGCATCACCGACTCACAGGTCGGCACCCGGGTGCTGCTGCTCACCGCGGCGGCCGGCATCCGGGACCGGGTAGAGGGCCTGGGCCTCGGCGCGGACGACTACCTGACGAAGCCGTTCGCCTTCGCCGAGTTGGTGGCCCGGGTGCAGGCCCTCGGGCGGCGGTCCACGCCGGCGCTGCCACCGGTGCTCGCCCAGGATGGCCTGGCCTTGGACGTGGGCCGGCACCTGGCCACCCGGGACGGCCGCCCCCTCGCGTTGAGCCCGAAGGAGTTCGCGGTGCTGCACGTGCTGCTGCGCGCTGACGGCCAGGTGGTCAGCGCCGAGGAGTTGCTGGAGCAGGCCTGGGACGAGTTCGCCGACCCGTTCACCAACGCCGTACGGGTCACAGTGATGACACTGCGCAAGAAGCTCGGCGATCCGGCGATCATCCACACCGTTCCGAAGGCCGGCTACCGCATCGGCGGCCCGGCGTGAGCTGGACGCCTCGACGTCGGGTGCTGCTGGTGGGGCTGCTGGCGCTGCTGGCCGGCCCGATACTGCCGACGACGGGCAAGTGGCTGTCGGGGGTGACCTGGACCTGGGGGCAGCAGTTCTGTGACGTGCCCATGCCCGGGTTGTCGACGGTGTGCAGCAACATGCGGCCGGGGGCGTTCATGCTGCCCCTGGTGGCCGTCCTGTTCGTGACAGTGGCAGTCCTGGTGGGGCTCTGGTTCGCCGCTGTGTGGTGTCTGCGCCCGGTCGCTGACCTGGCCGGGCCGATTGGGCACCTGGGCCCGCAGAACCTCGGTCACCGGATCCGGCCGCGGGGCCGCGACGAGTTGGCCCGGCTGTCCCGGGCGATCGACGAGATGATGGAACGCGTCTCCGCCGGGTACGAGGGGCAACGACGGTTCGCCGCGAACGCCTCGCACGAGCTGCGGACGCCCCTCGCCGTGCAGCGGACGCTCATCGAGGTCGGCATGGCCAGGGCGCTCAACGGTGAGCAGTTGGAGCTGCTGACCAGTCAGCTGCTGGAGACCAACGAGCGCAACGAACGACTGATCGAGGGCCTGCTCGCGCTCAGCGAGAGTGACCAGGGCCTCCGATCGCGGATACCGCAGCGGTTGGACACGATCGTCGAGGCGGTGCTGGCCGGTTACCTGGACCGGGCCCGGGAGGCCGGGGTCGCAGTGGAGACCCATCTCGAACCCCGCATCGTCGTCGGCGAGCGGGTGCTGCTGGAACGCCTGGTCACCAACCTGGTGGAGAACGGGATCAAGTACAACCGGCCGGGCGGCACACTGACCGTCGTGGTGAGTGGCGTGCCCGCGCTGTCCGTTGTCAACACCGGCCAGCCCGTGCCGGCCGAGGCGGTGGCCGGCCTGTTCGAGCCGTTCCGCCGACTCGCCCGGGACCGGACCTCGCAGGGCGGTGGGGCCGGCCTGGGCCTGGCCATCGCCCGCTCGATCACCCAGGCCCACGACGGCATTATCGCGGCCCGGCCCGCCGAGTACGGCGGCCTGCGGGTCGACGTCCAGCTACCCACAGTGAACTGACACGTCCACCCACCTTTCCCGGGGTCCACGTACCGCTGGACCCCGCCTGTGGTGTGCCCGAAAAGGAGAACCGATGACACGCACCGTTGGCCAGGTCCGGGCCGATGTCGAGGAGGCCAGCCACTGGCTTGCCGGCCGCGTCGTCCGTACCCCGGTGCTGCGCTCCCCGGTGATCGACGAGCTTGCCGGGGCGCGGGTCCTGCTCAAGGCCGAGAACCTCCAGAACGGTGGCTCGTACAAGATGCGGGGCGCGCTACGCGCGGTCGGCCGCCTCGCGATGGCCGGCCACACCGGGGTGATCGCGCAGAGCACCGGCAACCACGCGGTGGCGGTGGCGTTGGCGGCCCGGCAGCACGGGCTCGCGGCGACAGTGGTGCTGCCTGTCGACGCGGCATCGACGAAGGTCGACCGAGCGCGTGCGGCGGGAGCGCGGGTGGTGTTCGCCGGCACCAGCGTCGAGGAGCGGGTGGCGGTGGCCAACGGCCTAAGCGACGAGAGCGGTCACCCGGTCGTCGACGCGTACGACCACCCGGACGTGATCGCCGGGCAGGGCACCGCGAGCCTGGAGCTGATCGAGGACGCCGAGCGCGCGGGGACGCCGTTGGACGCGCTTGTCGTACCGGTGGGTGGTGGTGGCGGGGTGGCCGGCGCGTGCCTGGCCGCCGCCGGCTCCGGCATCGAGGTGTACGGCGTGGAGCCGGTGGGTTGCGACTCGCTGGCCCGCAGCCTGGCGGCCGGTGTACGTGTGCCGGTCGCGCCAGCGCCCACCATCGCTGACGGGCTGCGGCCGTCCTGCGTGGGTGAGCTGCCGTTCGCCATCGTGCGGAACACGCTGCGCGGGGTCGTCCGGGTCGACGACGACGAGATCGCCGCCGCGTTCCGGCTGATCCTGACGGAGCTGAAGGTGCTCGCCGAGCCGTCCGGGGCGGCGGGCCTGGCCGGCGCCCTCCGACTTCCACCGGACCGGGACCGGCAGCGGACGGTCGGCGTGGTGCTGACCGGCGGAAACGTGGAGGCGGCGCTGGTGGCCCGGTTGATGGCCCCGCGATCCGCCGACCTGGCTGAGGAAGGGGCGGCGGCGTGAGCGCGCCAGTTCGGATCGGAATCCTGTTCGGTGGACCGTCGGCGGAGCACGAGGTGTCTTGTGCCTCAGCGCTCGGGGTGGCCCGGGCGCTCGCCGGTGGCGGCTACCGCACTGTCGCCATCGGCGTCACCCGCAGCGGCGGCTTCCGGCTGATGCCCGACGCGCTGCTGGCCGAGTTGCGCGACCGACCGGCCGGCGAGCGGGCCATCGACGACCAGTTGGTGGTGACCGGGCCGGCCGTCGAGTTGCGGGCCGGTCCGCGTCCGGGCGTCGTGCAGGTGTCCGCCGGTAACGCTCCCGGCGCGGTGCACGCCGAACTGGACGTGGTCTTCCCGGTGCTGCACGGCCCGTACGGCGAGGACGGTGTGGTGCAGGGGCTGCTGGAGTCACTGAACGTGCCGTACGTCGGGTGCGGCATCCTCGCCTCCGCGGTCGGCATGAACAAGGTGGCGATGAAGCGGGCGCTGCGCGCCGAGGGCATCCCCGTCACCCCGTACGTGTCGTTCGACGCGCACGCCTACCGGGCGGTCGACGACCCGGAGAAGTTGGTGACCGGGCTGAGCCGGCCACTGTTCGTCAAGCCGGCCAGCATGGGTTCGTCGATCGGTATCTCCCGCGTCGGCGAGGGTGACGACCTGGCCGCCGCCGTGGAGGAGGCGCTTCGCCACGACCAACTCGTCATGGTCGAGCAGGGTGTCGCCGGCCGGGAGTTGGAGTGCGCGGTGCTCGGCGGCTGGCGTCCCGAGGCGTCGGCGGTGGGCGAGGTGCAGGTCAGCGGCGGCTGGTTCGACTACCAGCAGAAGTACTTCGGCGACGCCGACCCGATGATCGTCCCCGCCGTGCTGCCGGACGAGGTGACCGCGCGGGTCCGCGAGCTGTCGCTGCGCGCGTTCGCCGCGATCGGTGGTTGGGGTCTGGCCCGGGTCGACTTCTTCTACGACGAGACGTCCGGTGAGCTGTACGTCAACGAGCTGAACACCATGCCCGGCTTCACCGCGCACTCGATGTACCCGAAGGTGTGGGCAGCCGTCGGGGTCGGCTACCGGGAGGTGGTGGACCGACTCGTCGAGTTGGCACGGCTCCGGCACGCGGAACGGTTTACGAACACGGCGGGGAGCATCCGATGATCCTGCTCTCCGACCCTCGGGTGGCGGCGGTGCCCAGCGCCGACGACGGCGAGGAGTTCGTGGACCTGCGTGAGCTGCCGGAGTTGCGGCTCGACGGCCGCGCGGCCGACCCGGCCGGGGCGTACGCCCGGTTGCGCACCGGTGTCGTGGATCGCCTGCTGGCCGCGCAGCGTGCTCTGCCCGGTGGGCTGCGGTTGCTGGTGGTCGAGGGCTACCGGCCGTACCAGGCGCAGTTGGCCATTTTCACCGGCTACCGCGACGAGCTGCGCCGACGGCACCCGGACTGGTCGCCGCAGCGGCTGCACCGGGAGACCACGAAGTTCGTCTCACCGGTCGAGGTGGCCCCTCACAGCACGGGCGGAGCCGTGGACCTGACGCTCTGCACCGACGACGGTGTGGAGCTGGACCTGGGCACGGCCATCGACGCCACCCCGGAGGACAGCGCCGACGCCTGCTTCACCGACGCGCCGACGATCGGCGGCACCGCTCGCCGGCACCGGCAGATCATGGTGGACGTCCTCGGCGGCGCCGGGATGGTCAACTACCCGACCGAGTGGTGGCACTGGTCGTACGGCGACCGTTACTGGGCGCTGATCACCGGGGCCTCGCGCACCCGGTACGGGCCGGTGGACCTGGCCGTCGCACGATCGATACCCGTGCCGGCTGAACGGTAGGACGCTCCGGTCCGTACCGGTGAGTGAAGGACACCACCGAGGACGGGAGTGACGGCGATGAGGGTGCAGCGCAGGCACGTGCTGGCAGCGAGCGTGGCGGTGCTCGCCGCGGTGGGCGTGTCGGTGGGGACCAGCTTCGGGTTCGCCGACACGGCCCCGGCACGGTCGTCGGTCTGCTCCGGCTCGGTCACCTTCTCCGCGGAGGGCGGGGCGCCGGCGGCGACCAGCGACAGGTTCCCGGTGGGTACCCGGCTGCGGGTGACCAACCTGGACAACAACCGGGCTGCCACCGTGACGGTGACCGGCCCGTCGGGCAGCTGCGTGCTGCTCAACGCGGCGGCCATGGAGCTGGTCCGCGAGCCGGGGAAGAACGTGATCCGCCGCAACGTGGTGGAACGCGTCGACGGCGCGGCCCCGCCCGCCGGCGCTCCGGCCCCCGGCACCGTCCGCCCGGGCGCCGCGTCTCCCGGCGCACCCGGCCCGGCGCCCCAGTCGGCGTGCTCCGGGGCGATCACCTTCTTCGAGGAGGCGGCCGGACCGGCGGCGACCAGCGGGCAGTTCCCGGTGGGTACCCGGCTGCGGGTGACCAACCTGGACAACAACCGGGCGACCACTGTGACGGTGACCGGCCCGTCGGGCAGCTGCGTGCTGCTCAACTCCGCCGCCATGGAGCAGATCCGCGAGCCGGGCAAGAACCTGGTGCGCCGCAACACTGTCGAGGTGCTTCGCTGACCCTCGGCGGAGGGGCCCGTGCACCGGGCCCCTCCGCCGTTCAGCCTGCTCCGCCGTTCAGCCTGCTCCGCCGCTCAGCCGAAGGCGGCGTCGAGGAGGTCGGCACCCCGACCGAGGTGCCCGTCGGAGATCACCAGCGGGGGCAGGAGGCGCAGCACGTTGCCGTACGTGCCGCAGGTCAGGGTGAGCAGGCCGGCGGCGTGACAGGCCGCCGAGATCGCCGCCGTGGCGACCGGGTCGGGGGTGAGCGTGCCCGGCAGCACCAGCTCCACGGCGAGCATCGCGCCCCGGCCGCGTACCTCGGCGACCCGGGGATCCCGCTCGGCGATGGCCAGTAGCCGGGGGACCAGCACCGATTCGATCCGTCGGGCCGCACCAGCCAGGTCCAGCTCGTGCATTGTCTCGATGGTGGCCAGCGCGGCGGCGCAGGCGATCGGGTTGCCGCCGTACGTGCCGCCGAGCCCACCGACGTGCACCGCGTCCATCAGCTCGGCCCTACCGGTCACCGCGGCCAGCGGCAGGCCACCGGCGATGCCCTTGGCGAGTGTCACCAGGTCGGGTTCGACGCCCTCGTGCTGACAGGCGAACCAGTCGCCGGTGCGGCAGAAGCCGGTCTGGATCTCGTCGGCGACGAAGACCACCCCGGCCGCCGTCGCCCAGGCCCGCAGCGCGGGCAGGAAACCCGGCGCGGGTACGACGAAGCCACCCTCGCCCTGGATCGGCTCGATGAGCAGCGCGGCGACGTTCTCCGCGCCGACCTGCTTCTCGATCATCTCGACGGCTCGCGCCGCCGCCTCCGCTCCGGAGAGCCCACCATCGCGCAGCGGGTACGACATCGGCACCCGGTAGATCTCCCCGGCGAACGGCCCGAACCGGTGCTTGTACGGCATGTTCTTCGCTGTCAACGCCATGGTCAGGTTGGTGCGGCCGTGGTACGCGTGGTCGAACACCACTACCGCCGGCCGCCCGGTGGCGTGTCGGGCGACCTTGACGGCGTTCTCCACCGCCTCGGCCCCGGAGTTGAACAACGCCGAGCGCTTCGCGAACCCGGCGGGCGTCAACGCGTTGAGCTGCTCGCACACCGCCACGTACGACTCGTACGGCGCGACCATGAAGCAGGTGTGGGTGAACCGCTCCACCTGCGCCCGGACCGCCTCGACCACCCTCGGGGCCGAGTTGCCCACGCTGGTCACGGCGATGCCGGCGGCGAAGTCGATCCACTCCCGGCCGTCGACGTCGGTGATCGTCCCGCCGGACGCGCGGTCCACGTAGGACGGGATCACACTGCCGACACCTCGGGCCACGGCATCGCCGCGCCGCTTGTGCAGCTCCTCGGAAGTGGTCATGGGGCTGTGCCTCCTTCGTTCGCGACTGCGGGGCTCGCAAACCCGGCTCACTCCTCGCGCTTCACTAGCCCCCCAGGTTGTGCATGACGTGCTTGATCCGGGTGTAGTCCTCCAGGCTGTAGACCGAGAGGTCCTTGCCGTGCCCGGAGTGCTTGAAGCCACCGTGCGGCATCTCGGAGACGAACGGGATGTGCGTGTTGACCCAGACGCAGCCGAAGTCCAGACGACGGGTCATCCGCATGGCCCGGCCGTGGTCCCGCGTCCAGACCGACGCGGACAGGCCGTAGTCGACGCCGTTGGCCCAGCGCACCGCCTCGTCCTCGTCGGAGAAGCGCTGCACGGTGATGACCGGCCCGAACACCTCGTCCTGGATGATCTCGTCGGCCTGACGCAGCCCGGAGACCACTGTCGGCGCGTAGAAGTAGCCGCGTTCGCCCTGCCGGGACCCGCCGGTCTGGATCGCCGCGTGGTCCGGCAGGCGGTCCACGAAACCGCTGACCCGGGTGAGCTGGTTGGCGTTGTTCAGCGGACCGTAGAGCACGTCGGCGTCGTCCGGGGCGCCGGTCTTCGTGTTGCGGGCCTGCTCGGCGAGCGCCGCCACGAAGTCGTCGTGGACGCCGGGGCCGGCGAGCACCCGGGTGGCCGCCGTGCAGTCCTGCCCGGCGTTGAAGTAGCCGCCCAGCGCGATGGCCTCGGCGGCCGCCGCCACGTCCGCGTCGTCGAAGATCACCACCGGGGCCTTGCCGCCCAACTCCAGGTGGGTGCGCTTGAGGTCGGGGGCCGCCGCGGCGGCGACCTCCATGCCCGCGCGGGTCGAGCCGGTGATCGACACCAGCTGCGGGGTCGGGTGCGACACGAGGGTACGACCGGTGTCCCGGTCGCCGCAGACCACGTTGAGCACCCCCGGTGGGAAGAACTCGGCGGCGATCTCGGCGAGCAGCAGCGTCGACACCGGTGTGGTGTCGGACGGCTTGAGCACCACTGTGTTGCCGGCGGCGAGCGCGGGCGCGATCTTCCAGACCGCCATCATCAGCGGGTAGTTCCAGGGGGTCACCTGCGCGCAGACGCCGATCGGCTCACGCCGCACGTACGAGGTGTGCCCGGCCAGGTACTCCCCGGCGGACCGCCCCTCCAGCATCCGGGCGGCGCCGGCGAAGAACCGGAACTGGTCCACCGCCGGGGGAAGCTCCTCCTCGGCGGTGAGCTGACGGGGCTTGCCGGTGTTGCGGACCTCGGCGTCGACCAGCTCGGTGGCGCGTGCCTCCACGGCGTCGGCGAGCTTGAGCAGCGCCCGCTGCCGCTCGGCAGGGGTGACCTCCCGCCAGCTCTCGAAGGCGGTGGCGGCGGCGCTCATCGCCGCGTCCACGTCGGCGGCGCCGGAGACCGGGGCCTGGGCGAACACCTCACCCGTGCAGGGGTCGACCAGGTCGGCGTAACCGCCATCGGACGGGTCGACGTAGGAGCCGTTGACGAAGTTGCGCAGCTGCTGCTGGTCACTCATGAGGGATCACTCCGAGGGGGCCGGGGGCGCGGTTCTGCGGCGGTTATCGCAATCTCTCTGCCATCTTCGCTACTGAATTCGCGGCAGACAAGGGTTATCGCGACTGTTTCCGTCGGCTGGTCGCTCGGCTACCCTGCTCGGCGTGGAGCCCGCAGCCTTCTTCGTCCCCTCCCGCCCCGCCACCGGCGAGGGTGGGTTGACAGTCCACCACCCGTACGACGGCCGCCCGGTGGGGCGTACCACATTCGCCACGCCCGACCAGGTCGACGCCGCCGTCGCCGCTGCGGCCGGGGTGGCCGCGCAGGCCGCGGCCCTGCCCGCGCGGCGGCTGCCGGGCTAGTCGCAACGCCGTTCAGCCAGGGCGGTGGCTGGTTGGTCAAGGGGGGCCTGGTCGCCGGGCGTGCCTACGGTGCAGTTGAGCCAACTCAAGGAGTGCGTCGGTCACCAGACGGCGCTGGTCGGGTGCCAGGCGGCTGGCCGCGCGGTCGATGTCCTCGGTCAATGACCGGAGTTCGCGTAACAGCGTCCCGCTCGCCTTCACCGTTGTCATGAGGGTCTGGCGCCGGCGGTCGTCTGTGCGCAGTTCGCGGCGGATCCACCCGGCTCGCTCCAGGCGGTTCACCAACCCGGTCGCAGCACCTGAGGAAAGGCCCAGCAGGCGGCCCAGTTCCACCGGGCCGAGTGGGTCGTCGGCGACGAACAGGTGCTTGAGCGCCAGGTAGTCGCCGGCGCTCAAGTTCATCCGGCGGGCTATCGAGGCGTCCACCTCGGCCGCGGCGGCTGCCAGGTGGTGCACTGCCCATGCCAGTTGGTGCGGTTGCTGGTCCACGCCGCCCATCGTAAGTTAGCTTAGAAACTAAGCTACCCGACTGGAGGCCCCGATGGACACCGAACGTTCAGTTGCCCTGGCCGCCACGTGCGCCGCCTTCGTCGCGGTGCCCACCCTGGGTGCGGTGATTGGCCAGGGCGAGCGGACCGATCGGTACGACACTGCGATCACCCCACCGCCCTACGCCTTCGTCATCTGGGCGCCGATCTTCGGAAGCTGTGTCGCCTCGACAATGGGCCAGTGCCTACCGGCTGGCCGCACCAACTCGCTGAGTCGCCGGACAGGCTGGCCTCTGGCAGGCGCGTACGCGGTGAACGCCGCATGGTCGCTGGCCGCCCAGACCGACCGGTTCGCGCTCACCCCGTACCTGTTGCCGGTCGCCGCGGGCCTCGCCGCGACCGCCCACGTCCAGCTCCAGCAGGCACCCCGGGCGACGGGCCTGAACGCTGTCACGCCGGTCAGCACCGGGCTACTGCTGGGGTGGACGGTCCTGGCAAGTGCCGTCAACGTCGTTGCCGCACGAGCGGATCGAAAGACGCCAAAGGTGGTGGGGCCCGCGACGGCAGGTCTGCTCGTGGTCTCCGCCGCGGTGGCCACCTCAGTCGTGCGGGCTCGCCGGGGTGGGCTACCGCTCGCGCTGGCGTCCGTCTGGGGCCTGGGAACCCTCGCGGGTATGCGAACCCGCCCGCGCGTCGTACGGCTGGCGGCAGCCGTGGGAGCCGCAGCGATCGGCTCAGCCGGGCTGGCGCGTGGCCGCCTGCGCGAGCACCCCGCGGTGAACTAGTCGGCCTGCCAGGTGCCGTCGTCGCGGACCCGGGCGGGCGCGCGGCCGAGCAGCAGTGTGGTCAGCGCGGCGTCGATGGTGTCGCCGAGGAACCACTCGCCGGCCTGGTCGAGCGCGAAGACCCGACCGCGTTCGTCCACCGCCAGGATGCTGTCCTGTTGCTCGGTGCCGATCGGAAAGAGGCGTACGCCGAGGACCGCGCCGAAGTCCGCGAGGGTGTCGGCGGTGTGCGCGATGGTGTGCGGGCGGATGTCGAAACGGGAGATCCACACCTGCTCGCCCCGGCCGCGCCGCGCGCCGACCAGGCTGGGGAACGCGGTGAGCGCTTCCACGGCGGCGGGAAAGACCTCGTGCCGATGGTTGCGCCCCGGCACCGATGTGACGTCACGTACGGCGGCGGCGGCCATGATCTGATCCCCGATGTGTGGCCGCCAACCGGCCGCGACCAGTGCGTTCGCGACCTCCGCCGGGAACCGCCCAGGATCGGGGTCGGATGCCGTCGGCGCGGTCCACGTCTCGGTGTACGCGCGAGCCGACTCCGGCAGGACGTTCGCCCGCACCAGGAAGGCGATGCACGAGTCGCAGGGCCGCTCGGCGGGCCCACCAGCGGGATCGCCCGGCTCACGGACCCGG